>RFJS01000055.1 GCA_003694825.1 Verrucomicrobiota bacterium
ACCGCGGACAACGAAGAGAGGTTCCGTCTGCAGCGTCGGGAGGCCGGGACAACGAGCTGGACGACCGTGGCGGCGTCGCTGCCTGCGGACACCACCAGCCACGTGGACTCGAGCGTGTCGGCCTCGACCAGCTACGAATACCGGGTGCGGGCGGAAAACGCCGCGGGCAACTCGGCCTTCAGCGCGCTGGCGAGCGTGACCACGCCGGCCGGCGGAGGCGGCGGCGGCAGCGGCGGCACGCCGGTGGTGCTGATCGGATGGGACTTTACCGATGGAACGTCCAAGGATGCGGTGGGCGCGCCGAGCACGGAAAACGACCCGGCGGTGACGCCGGCGTCGATCGTGCCGGGCAGCGCGGCGCAGTATCAGAGCAACAGCGTGTGGAACGCGGATGGCTACCCGCTCAAGGACGTGGATGGGAGCGGACTGGAGTCGGGCAACTACCTGTCCTGGACGGTGGCCGCGCCGGGATCGACGCTGAGCCTGACCCGGGTGCGCTTCGGCCTGTGGCATGGGGACAACACCGCGGGTGTGTCGCTGGGAGCGGAGCTGCGCGCGAGCACGGATGGCTTTGCCAGCCACGTGGTGATACCGCTGGCCCCGAACCCGGGGACGATTGCCCGCAGCAACGGCAGCTACGGCTCGGGCACGGAGATGGACCTGGACCTGAGCGGCATCGCGGCACTGCAGAACGTCTCGAGCGGCGTGGTCGAGTTCCGCCTCTACCTGTGGGGCCTGAGCACACAGTTCAAGAGCGCCGGGCTCGGCAAGCTCACGGCCGATGGCAATGGCCCGGGCCTGGTGGTCGAGGGCATCGTGGCGCCGTGACCGGCCGCCCGGTGTCGGCAAACAGCGCGCGATCATCCTGAATCCCTGAACGCATCCGCGACAGCCGGGGCGGTTTCGCAGGCCGCCCCGGCGCCCGCTGGCCTGTCGGCGTCCATCCGAGGGGACGTCGGCGCCGGCCTCGAGGGTCTGGCGGATTGCACGTTGTCTGCCCCGGCTCGCTCGGAGCGCGATCGCTCGCAGCGACGGGCCCAGAAGATCGCGGCGTGGGCGGCGCTCTGCCGCGGAATGCGGGCGCTGGATCAAAGGGCTGAAACCCGACGGATCATCGATTGCTCGCCGATCGGGTGCGCCGGGGGGTATGGATGGTCATCTCGGTTCGTGCCGCCACCGGGAGTCCAGGGCCGCAACGGGCCTCGATGCGCAGCCGCTGGTTGGAGTTCGGACGCAGCCCGTCAGCGGCGAAGGGTGGAGTGCCTTCCGCGTCCGGCCGGATCCAGGTCCACCCGCTCGAACGAGTTTCAACCTCCCGCCCCTCCTCATGCCAGGTCAGTCGAACCTGCACTCGCTCCGCCGCCGTCGTGATTTGTGGCGGAAGGACGACAGCGGCGGTGGACTCAAGCTCGCGAATTTCGATGGACCCTGAAAAAGCGAGGGGGCGCGCCGGGGCGAGCGGCTGCCGGAGCAGAGGCGGCAGAAGAGGCACCGGGTCCGGGGGTTCCACGGCAAGCGTGGCCCCGTAGCGGGTGGCGCGCTGGATGCCGTCGCCGTCGGTCACGACGGCAGTGAAGGTTTGAAAAAGCCGACCGCTGTCGGTGAGGGTGACTCGCATTCTCGGGGCACCCGAATCGATCCTCCCGATCGATTCGCCGTCGCGGAAGAACTCGATCATGGCCCAGTCGGTGACGGGAGCGGGTTCGCCGCGTTGTTTCTCCACCGCCAGTTCGATGGTTTCGCCCGGCCGGGCGAGCGCGTCGAAGGCTTTCGCGTCGTTGGCCACGGGTCGGTCCGGGTCGAGCGGCACGTGGGGGCGGGTCATGCCAAGATAGCGCGACGGCTCGTCCGAGGGACTGGCGTGCAGGACATGGATCGAGCCATCGGCCGACAAACCCCGGTAGGTGTGGGCGAGGGATTTTTCCGGGAGCCAGAAGGCGTCACGCGGGTCACCCGGATAGTCTTCGTAGGGTGCGGCGGACTGAAGGCCCGACCGGAAATCGGCGCCGACGAGCCATCCGGATTCGAGCGGGATGGAGAGGAGCCGGATGGGCCCCTGTTGCGGGTCGGCGGCTGGATCGAGGCGCAGGCGGATGGCCGTTTCGAGCAGGGGGAAGACCAGGTCGAAGGTCGGACCGTCCTCGTGGCCGTTGCCTTCAATGTTGCTGTAGGCGATGCGCGCTCCGTGCCGACGGGCTTCACGCATCGTCCGCTCCTCCTTGTCATCCTGGCCGTTGGCGAGCCGGCCCTGGCTGAAGTAGACGGGCACCTCGAAGGCGTCTCGGGGCATGATCCCGGGAAGACAGACCATCGGGTCGTTGGGCGCGGCGGCGAGCACGCGGTCGGGCAGGGCGCAGGCGATCGACCAGGAGGCGACGCCGGCATGGGAGCCACCGAAGGTGAGCAGCGGCGCGTTTTCAAACTCGGGGAACCCGAGGGTGGCCAGCTCCTCGAGCATCTGCAACAGGGCGCGGGTCGAAGGCCCGGCGCGGTCCTGCCCGCCGCCGCCGCTCTCCCGCCAATGTTCATCGCCGGGGCAATGGGCAAGGCCGATGACGGCAAAGTTGTAGCGCCGCGCCAGTCTCTTTGTCATGGCGCCCTCCCCGTCGATGCCCTCGATCGCGGCGAGCGGCGCCCGGGCCCAACTGCGATTGTCCGAACCGGGCGGTCGTCCATGGCAGGGACGGATGATGAGACCGCGGATCACGTGGTCGGGATCCGGCAGCCAGGCAACCGCCGCCATGCCGGCAAAAGGTCCTTCTCCGGTCCAGGAGAGGGTTTGGGGATCCTCGCGGAGGACGGCCGCCTGGATCACGGTGGGGGCCGCCAGCACGGCCACCCAGGCAACGATGCCCTCGCGCAGGGCGCGGTCGGGACGATGCATTATTCGCCGGTCGGCTTCGGAGCGAGACCAACGATGCTGAGCGTGATTTTGATTTCCTGCGCGACCTTGTCGTTCATCGTCCCGGGGTTGATGCCATAATCGTCGCGGCGAATGGAGAAGGTTGAACGCACGACGAGCAGATCGCCATCGACGTCGCCTCCGCGTTCACGCAGGCGCCCGGGCAGGTAGGTGAGCCGCACGGGCACGGTGATTTCCCGCGTGATACCCTTGACGGTGAGCGCACCGGTGAGCTGGCCGGTGGCGGTGTCACCTTCGGTGCTGATGTCGGCCAGCCGCACGACCTCGAATGTAATGGTCGGAAACTTTTCCGCGTCCATCCAGGTTTCCCCGAGGAGGTGCCTTTGCATCCGCTCGTTGGGCACTTTCAGGCTGGCAACGTCCAG
>RFJS01000406.1 GCA_003694825.1 Verrucomicrobiota bacterium
CCCCGCAAGCGGCCGATCACCCAATCGACATGCAGATGCAGCTCGTAGAGTTCGTCCGTGTAGGATAGCGGCACGTTGACGCTGAGGATCTCGTCCTGCAACGCCTCCAGATTGCGGATATCCTCGTCGAGGGTCTCGCGGATGCGACCCGTGCGCAGACGCTGGTCGATCTCCCGCAGATGCTTGTACCAACGGAAAATGCGCCGCCGCGTCTGCCAGCGATAGAGAGGACCGGCCACCTTGAAAACCGGGAAGAGCATGATGAGCAGCGGTATCGCGTAAATGATGACGCGATCGAACATCGACGCCGTCCAAAAGTTCACATAGCGCATGAGAAACGGCAGCCCGTATTTGTAGTAGTGCGTCGCCTCACGCGTCAGCGGAAAGTCGACAGGGCCCGCCGCCGGAAACGCCCCCGGGCGCGCCAGGCTGCCACCGGTTGCCAGCACATCGGAGGCGGCGTGAAGGATGAGCGGCGCGAGGCCGGGGTGAAAACGATCGTTGACGACCAGCGTCGCCGCCGCCGCGAGCATGTCGCGGGGCGCCTCCGGCAGGTTGGCGGCAAGGTCGAGCTGGCCCTCACCGATCGAGAGGATCTTCATTTGCCGAAATCGCGCCTCGTAGGCCGCGCGCCGCCGCAATCCATGAAAGGTGAGCCGCGGGTCATGCACGAGCTCGTCGACCAGCGCTCCGGCAGCCGCACTGACCAGAAACAGCGCGTCGGCCTCTCCGTCAATGACCGCCTGAGCAGCCACCTCCCCGCCGAGGTCGAGCACCTCGACCGCGTCCTCCGTCAAACCATTTGCCGCGAGCACAGCCAGCGCCACCGGCCGTGTCCCGCTTCCCGGCGTGCCCACCGCCACCCGCCGTCCGCGCAGCTCACGCAGCGATCCGAGGCGCATGTCGCGGCGGTGGAAGATCCAGACCGGCTCGGGAAAAACCGCGCCGAGCGCTTGCAGCGCATCCGTTCCCTCCCGAGCGTCCAGCCCCGTCTGCACGAGGGCGATGGCCACGTCGTTGTTCTCGGCGAGCAGCAGGTCGAGATTCTCCACGGAACCGCGCGTCGGACGAAGGTTCACCGCAAGGCCGTCCTCGGCCAGCCGCTCCGCCAGCAGGCGGCCAAACCGTTCGTAGGCGCCCCCTTCGGCGCCCGTCGCCAGGGTGATCTCACGCGGCGGCGCCGGATCGACCAGCATCACGAGAACGCCGGTAAGCGCGGCCACGACCAGAGCCAACCACGCGTTCGCCTTCAGGAAATGCATCATGCCGCCACCATGCCTCTCGTCCGCACCATGGCAATCCTCTCGAAGGCGTTTGACTCCGCGCCAGGGCCGATCACACCGACAGCGTGACCACCAACCGCGAACAGTCTGCCGAACCCTCCGAAGGCATCGACGTGCGCACGGAGTTCGTCCGTCACCGCAATGTCCTGCTCGCCCGTGCCAACCTCTCCGGGCTCTTCATCGACTACTACCTGCACCTCGGCGAAACCGGGAAGACAATCGCGCCCGAGCACGATCAGCTCTTCAAGCAAATGCTCGCCGCCTTCGTCCTGCATGCGGCCTCCCGGCCCGCCCGCGAACACATCGCCTGGACGATCAGCCTGCAGCAGCCGCGGATCAACCTCTTCACGACGGCCGACAACCAGCTCGGCACCGTCGTCGGCCGCATCTTCACCGAACACGTCAAGGAAGCGCCGACGAACATGTTTTATCAGGAAACAGTCATCGGCGGCCGTCCTCTGCGACGCAGTGTCGTGGACTTCGAGGGCACCGATCTCTTCGCCGCGGTCGAGAAGTTTTATGAAATATCCGAACAGCGCCCCGGTCGTCTCTTCGATCTCGGTGACGAAAACTACGTTCTGGTTTCGGCGCATCCCGACTACGACGAAGCCTGGTTTCGCGGCCTCACCCTCGACGACGTGCGATCGATCACCGGCGGCGACGAAATCCTCGTCCCCATCGAGCGCCGGCGCTACCGTTGGCACTGCGGCTGCAACGAACGCCGCATCTTCCAGGTGCTCACCCCGGCGATGCAGCGCGATCCCGACGAACTCTTCGGCGGCGAACCGGTGATCCGCGTCGAGTGTCCCCGCTGCGGCGTGCGCTACGCCGTCAGCCGCGAAGCGCTCGAAGCCTACCTCGCCGAACAGGCGAGCGAGGGCGCTTCCTCCGAGCCCCCGTCGGAAACCCCACCGAAAGACGAAAGCTGAGCACTCGCGGGCGCCCGGCGGTTTCACGGGACGCGTTCCGCAACGCCCGTCGACAAGCGTCCCGCTGGCTCAAAACTCCACCGTCGCCAGCACGTAGGCACGCGCCGGAGACCGCGTCATCCCCTCCACTGCCGGCAGCCTGAAACCGCCAAACTCCATTCCCCGCGCCCCGAAGGGCACATCCAGACCGAAGATCATCCGCACGTGCTCGCTCGCGTCCCACCACACGCGCGGCTGCAGCAGCCCGGATGGATCCTCCAGATTCGCCAGGGCACCGAAATAGAGATGCAGCAGCGGGTGCCATTCCAGCTGCACCGAGACCGCGGCGAAGTGTCGCCCGAGCACGAATACGTTTCCGCGAGCGAGCTGCGTGAGACGAATCGGATCGCGATACGCCGACGGATAATCGGTCGTTCCAAGGCCGTTGTAGTAATATTCGACGAATCCGTAGGCATTCTTCCCGCCAAGGATCCACGCGTATTGCACGTTCGCCACCGCGGAGAAATACCCCTCCGGGTCGCCGCCGCCGGGCAGATCGGGACGCACGCGCACCCAGGTGCCATCGACATGCCAGACCGCCTCTCCCAACGCTCCATCCAGGCCCACCCCGGCCACCGGCTCCCCGTAGTGTTCCGCCAGCATCAGCGCCCCCTCCCACGCCCCCACCCGGCGCTTGTAAAGGGCAGCAAAGGACGCCGCATCGAGGGTCGCCTCTCCCGAAAAGAGGTCACGGCGGCCGACCGCCAGCACCTGCAGGCCGCCGTCGCGCAACGGGACATCGACGTAGACCATGTCCGCGCCCACTTTGAAATCCCGCACCACGTCGCTCGGCGCAAACGGGTTGAAGAGATCAAAGGAGTTGAACACCAGCCCGCCGCCCCACGTCACCGCCTGGCGCCCCACCGACACCGCCCCCCAATCCGCCGAGTAACGAACGCTGAGCCGGTCCACGCGCACCACGGTGCGATGGCGCCGCCCCTCCGAGGCGGTCCACCTCAGGTCAAAGAGATCCCTCGCCCCGGTAGCCGGACCGACGCCGGGGATGGCGCCGCCTCCACCGAGCCGCTCCAGCCGGTCACCCACCAGACTGCTCAGATCCACCTCGAGCGTCCCGTCGAGCGCCCCGGCTGTCCCGGCCAACCTCGGCCTCACCAGCATCCCCGCATCCAGAAGGGTCGCATCACCCTCCACCGCCCAAAACGAATCCCCGCTCGCCAATCCGGCGCCGGCCTCGCCACGCACATACACGTGC
>RFJS01000407.1 GCA_003694825.1 Verrucomicrobiota bacterium
CACGCAGTTCGACCGGATCTACCATCTCGCGGCATGGACGCGCGCCGGCGACTTCTGCGCCCGCCGGGGCGGGGACCAATGGATCATCAACCAGCAGATCAACACCAATGTGCTTGCTTTCTGGGCACGAAAGCAACCCCAGGCGCGCCTCGTGGCGTTTGGGACGAGCGTCTCCTACCCGAAGGAAGTTCCCCTGACCGAGGAAAATTACATGCAGGGGACGCCCATCGATCGCTACTACGCCTACGCCATGTCCAAGCGCATGCTGCTGGCCGGCCTGCAGAGCCTGCACCGGCAATACGGCCTTGAATACAACTACATCATCCCATCCACCCTCTACGGCCCGGACTATCATCTCGACGGCCGGCCGCTTCACTTCATCTACGACCTGATCCGCAAGATCATCCGGGGCCAACGCTACGGCGACCCCGTCGTTCTGTGGGGCGACGGGCACCAGAAGCGGGAACTCGTCTATGTCGAGGACTTCATCCGCATCCTCGATGCCCTCGTCGAGAAGACACGCAACGACCTCTTCAACGTGGGAGCGGGCGAAGAACACTCCATCCGCGAGTTCGCCTCCATCATCTGCGAGCAGGTCGGATTCCCCGCCGAGCGAATCGAATACGACACCGGCGGCTTTGTCGGCGCCAGGTCCAAGATCCTCTGCGTCGACAAAGCGCGGAACGTCCTCGGCGACTACCCGGTGCGCCCCCTGCGCGACGGTCTTTGCGAGACGATTCGCTGGGCCATCGAAGCCGGGCTCCACGAACTGGAGAGCTGAAACGGCGCCGCTATGGCTGCAGGGCCGGAAAAAGCACGGCGTGCCCTCTTCCTCGACCGCGATGGCACGCTGATCGTTCATCGCCCCTACCTCCACCGGCCCGCCGAGGTCGAACTTCTGCCCGGCGTGCGCGAGGCCCTCTCCAGGGCGCGCGAGGCCAACATGCGCCTGTTTCTCTTCACCAATCAATCCGGCGTCGGGCGGGGCTGGTTCACGCTTCGCGACGTCGAAGCCGTCAATGAACGGATGGTCGAGCTGCTCGGCCTCGGCCCGGACCTCTTTGCCGATGTGTGCATCGCCCCCGAGGCCCCCGGCCAGCCGGTCCTCTATCGCAAACCCTCGCCGCGCTTCATCCGCGAATGCCTCGAGCGCTGGTCGCTCGATCCCTCCGCATGCTGGATGATCGGCGATGCACCGTCCGACTGGCTCGCCGGCCTCACCGCCGGCATCCGCGCCGCCGCCGTCGTCTCCGACCTCACCACCGAGAAGACGGAAGCCATCCGGCGAAAGCAGGGCGTGCCGCGCTTCGAAAACCTTCCCGCCGCCATCGACCGCATCCTTGATGGATCACTGTGAAGCGCCCCCACTCCGACCGCGACACCCGTGCGCCCCGCTTCACCCCCTTCCTGAAAACCGCCGCGATCGCCCCCATTGACTTGCGGCCTCTCTGCCCGGCGGGCAAAAACCGAACCCAGCGTTCGCCGTGACCGAATCCGCCATCACCCCATCGCCTTCCTCCGCCCGCACAGAACCGGAAGTTCTCCTGTGCGGCAGTTCCCTCGCTCACTTTTCCTGTCCCGAGTGGGATGGCTGGATCGCGACGCTGCTTCAGGGAGGGGCCGCGCACCTCGTCCTGTCCGAAACCGCTGCCGACGGCGCCGAGAAGGCAGCCCTCACGACCCGCTTCCCGGGCGCTTCCTTTCTCGACCCTTCCGCCCTGCCGGCCCGCACCGCCCGCGCCGTCCTTTGCTTCGGCACGCCACGGCCGGCATTCGCCGCACCCTCCGGTACCGAGGCAATCGGCACCGCGACTCGAGGCGGCTACCCCGGTGACACCTTCGTCCGTGAGGCCCTCGATGCCGGCGCGACGCACTTCATCACAGACCGGCTGCCGGATGAGATCGACTCCTCGACAGCCGGCGACGCCGAGGCGTTCGCCGCCTGGCTCGATCGCTTTCTCTTCGTCCCCCCATGCAGCCCCGTGCCGGCACGACTCTCGCCCGAAAATCGACACGCGATCCTCGTCATTGCCGATGCGGACCGACCGAACGCCGATCCCGTTTTTGCCGTCCTCGACTGCTTCGGAGAGCCCCAATCCCGGCGGCTCGTCCCCGCCGCCGCGTTGGCCGACCTCCCCGATGCCGATCTTGCCACCGCCCTCGCCGACGCCGCAGCGATCGGTTTTTTCTCCGAAGATCCGCAGTTGGCCCATCGGATCGCTCTGGCCGCCGAGACCCTGAAAATCCCGTTCCGGCCGGCGCTGCGATCGACGGCCTCACCGCTGCGTTTCTGCTCCGGCTTGCGGCCTTCGCCGGCCGCCTCAGCGGCCGCGCCTCGCGAATTCGGCCCCATCCGTCGCACCGCGGCCGAGATCGCCGCTCTCGAACAATCGGCCCAACAGCCGGCGATTGCTCCTGAGGAGACAATCTCCACCACTCCGGCATCCCTCGCCGCTCACATCGCCGCCCATCTCAGCATCACCGGACCCACCGATGCTGGCCCGCCTCTCTGGGCCGCCCATCCCGGATGGCGGCAGTGGCGCGAGCGCGCACAGGAAACACCCATCGCCTGCCGCATCCCGGATCACCCGCTGGCCACCCGGCTTTCCCACCCGGGCGTTCCCGATTTGCTGGAACAGCTCCTCCTCGACTGGCCGACGGAAGCAGCGGGCCGGCTCTGGTTCGAATCCCTCATTTGTATCGGAAATCCAACGTCTGCGGCGGTCGCGAGAGCCTTTGTTGCGTCGATCGCCGACTGGGACGCCATCTGCGGGAAAGTATTCTCCGCCATGGGCAGCCTGCCCGGCAGCCCACCCGATCTGCGCGGCCCATGGGCGGCCACGCTCTCGGAACTCGCCGCCGCCGATCACCATTTCGCCGAGCGCCATGGGCTTCCCTTGAAAGTCATCGACTGGTTCGACCACGACGCCGCCGGAAATCCCCCGGGGGGCCGGTTCCGCCTCGAGCGGGCGGTCGCCCATGCCCGTTGGGGCGAATGGTCCACCGCGGCCGCGCTTGCCTCCGCGTGCGAGACCGAAGATCCAGGCCTGCCCGGCGCTGTTGCCCGGACCGTCCAGGCCAGGCTGGAAGCCCTTCATTTCCACTTCCTTCTGCCATCCGAAGCCCAGAGCCTCGCCCCTATGCTCGCGGACATCCGCGAAACCGCCCGCAAGGCCGAAAAGCGAGATCCCGAAAACATCGAAACAGTCATCACGGCACGGATACTGGATATCTATTGCGGCGACCACCGGCAAACGCTCGAAAACCTCGAGACCGCGATGCGATCCAGAGCCTGGCCGGCAAGCGCTGCCGCCCGTCTGGCCCTCCATCTTCTACTCGCCGGCGCCCTTGATGCCGGGCAAGCCGCCGCCGCGTGGATCCTCCGCCGCGAGGAGGAGATCCAGGCACCATTCGATCTGCTCATGGCCGCCGCCGTGCTCGCCCTCGCCGGGCGTATTGAAGACGCCGACCGGTTTGATTCACATTACGCCCGACTCCACCCGGACGACGCCCTCGCGACCAACCCGTTCGCTCTGCAAACCCGCGCCTTTGCTTTCGCCGCGCACCGGGACGAAGTCGCGGCCCGCGAGGCTTTCGCCCGAGCCGTCGCGCTGCGCCCGTCCATCGCCCTCAACCGACCGG
>RFJS01000056.1 GCA_003694825.1 Verrucomicrobiota bacterium
GGGGGCGGGCGTGCCCGCAGCAGGGCGCCTGGAGAGGCAAACGGGCAATCGAGCGCGACGCCCCGCCGCTGAGGACATCATATAAGGGACAGGCTAAAAGCGTGGGGGTGGGAGGAGGTTCCGCGGTTGTGATGGCGTTGGGAAGCGGTAAAGAAAGAGTTGGCACCGGAGCGGGAACGTGTGTCGTTTGATGCCTTTGGGATGACCGATGTTTGAGAGCGAAAATCTCGCGCTGTATGAGCTCTTCAAGGAGCGAGGGCTTGTCGATCACGACAAGCTGCAGGTGCTGCATGAGGAGGCGATCAACTCGGGGCGCCCGTTGGCCCGTCTCGCCCTGGATCATGGCGTTATCGACAGGGATGCGCTTTTGAGGCACGTGGCCGACTATCTCGGCTGGGAGTATCTGCCGCAGGCTCCACGCGTGATTGACGAGAGCGTGGTGGCTCTGATCGATGGCAGTATGGCCCGGATGTATGGTGTCGTGCCTCTTCGGGCGGACAAGTCGTCGATCGATGTGCTGGCTCGGGATCCGTTCAACAGCCAGATTGTCGATGACCTGACGTTCGCTCTTCGGCGCGATGTTCGGCTGGTGGTGACGAGTCCGGAGGATATCGACGCGCTGATTACGCAGCTTTACGGGGCGGAGGATGAATCGATCGAAAACCTCCTGGCTGAAATTGGCGGAGCGCAGTATGTCCCGATTTCGGACGACGACGATCTTTCGGTCGAGGATATCGAGGCGATGGCATCGGAAGCGCCGATCGTGCGTTTCGTCAACCTCGTGCTGAGCCAGGCGATACGCGAAAAGGCGTCCGACATTCATTTTGAGCCGTTCGAGGAGGAATTTAAGATTCGTTACCGCATTGACGGGGCACTGTATGAAATGGCGCCGCCTCCGAAGAATCTGGCGCTCCCGATCATCTCCCGGCTGAAAGTGCTGGCGAATCTGAATATCTCGGAAAGGCGGACGCCGCAGGATGGACGGATCAAGCTGACGGTGGCGGGTCGCCCTGTGGATCTGCGGGTGTCGACTCTGCCGACGCAGTTCGGGGAGAGCGTTGTGCTTCGCGTCCTGGATCGTTCGGTCGTGCAGCTGGACCTGGACAATCTGGGGATGCCCGACGATGTTTATCGCGCGGTGAAGGAGATTATCAATCGGCCGAATGGCATTTTTGTGGTGACGGGGCCGACGGGGTCAGGGAAGACAACGACGCTTTATAGTGCTCTTCGGGAAGTAAATACAGTTGATCAGAAAATCCTGACAGCGGAGGACCCTGTGGAGTATGACATCGAGGGCATTATGCAGGTGTCGGTGAATCCGCAAGTGGGGCTGACATTTGCGTCTGCGTTGCGCTCGTTTCTTCGTCAGGATCCGGATATTATCATGGTGGGCGAAATTCGCGATTTGGAAACGGCGCAGATCGCGATTCAGGCGTCATTGACGGGGCACCTTGTGCTGAGCACCTTGCATACGAATGACTGTGCCGGCGCGGTGACGCGGCTGGTCGATATGGGGGTGGAACCATTTCTGATCTCGTCGGCTCTCGAAGCGGTGATGGCCCAGAGGCTGGTGCGCCGGATTTGTATGGAATGTCGGAGTGAGTATGAGCCCGGCGAAGGGCTGTTGGAGCAGTTAAATGTGCGCAAGGACGAGATCGGTGATCGAAAGTTTTTCTATGGTCCGGGTTGTGAAGCGTGCCATGATACAGGATACAGAGGGCGGATGGGGATATTCGAGCTGATGTGGATGAATGACGCGCTGCGTGAACTGATTACCCGCCGAGCGCCTTCGATCATGCTGCGGCAGCGGGCGTTGGCACAAGGGATGCGGACGCTGAGGGATGACGGCTTGAGGGCGATCTTTGCCGGGGCGACGACGATTGAGGAAGTGATTAAATACACATAACAGGTGTGCCGCTCCGGTTGATGCGGCCTTCGTCTGAACAAAAAGAAATTCACCCATGCCAAAGTTTACCTTCTCTGCCGTAGACAGTTCCGGAAACGAACGAACGGGTGTCGTGGAGGCTCCGGATCCGGATGCGGCGTCTGCTCAGGTCAAGAGCATGGGGCTGTTTCCGACGCGCGTGTCAGTCGAGGGGGCGGTGGCGAAGGGGCGTCCGCGGCGGCAACGACAACGGCGGGTGTCGGGCGCGTCGGTGAAGAGTCGAAAACCGGTGGTGATTGGCCGAATTGCCAGCCGGAAAGAGTTGACGGTATTTACGCGCCAGCTTGCAACGTTGACACAGTCGGGTTTGCCGTTGATGCGCAGTCTCGAGGTATTGGCGCGCCAGGAGAAGAATCCGGGGTTTAAGTGGGTTATCGAGCAGCTTGCCGAGGGGATTCGTTCGGGAAACACCTTTTCGGAGGGACTGCAGGCGCATCCGCGGGTTTTCGACCGGCTCTATATCAACATGGTCAAAGCCGGCGAGGCCGGCGGTGTGCTGGATGTGGTGCTGGAGCGGCTGGCCCGGTTCATGGAGAAATCCGAGCGGATCAAGGGGCGGGTGCGGGCCGCGATGGTTTATCCGTCGATCATTCTTGCGGTAACTGTGATTATTCTGTCGCTGCTGATGATGTTTGTTGTTCCGAAGTTTGAAGGGATCTATGCGGATCTATTGAAGGGAGCGGCGTTGCCGTGGTTGACTCAGCAGGTCCTCGCGGTGGCGAATGGTATCAAGAACCACTTTCTGGCGACGATTCTGCTTGTCGTGGGGGCGGTGGTGGCGCTGCGCCTGCTGGCTCGGACCTCCGGCGGTCGAAAGGCGATTGATTGGCTCGCCTTTCACCTTCCGTTGTTTGGCGATTTGAGCCGGAAGGCGGCGATTGCCCGTTTTTCACGGACATTCGGCACCTTGCTTTCTGCGGGCGTGCCGATTCTGCAGGCACTGCAGATCACTCGGGATACGAGCGGCAATGCCTTGTTGGTCGAGGCGATTGACTATGTGCATGATCGGGTCAAGGAGGGTGAAGGGGTCGCGGGTCCGCTTGAGCATACTCGGGTCTTTCCCGGGATGGTGACGAGCATGATTGATGTTGGTGAGGAGACCGGCGAGTTGTTTGAGATGCTCAACCGCGTTGCGGACGCTTACGAAGAGGAGGTTGATAACGCGGTGAGCGCGCTGACATCGGTCATTGAGCCGGTGATGATCGTGTTTCTCGCCGTGGTGGTTGGCACGATCGTGGTGGCGCTGTTTTTGCCGATCATCGAAATTATCCAGAGGATGCAGTAGGCATGGGCGCGACGGTCGGTCGCGAGGTTTTCGGGAGCGGCAGCGCCAGCCGTTTCATGGCAGGTTGGCTTTGGCGGAATGACGCGCTCGTCGGGAAGGCCGAGGTCGTTGGCGGAGGCGGGACACCAGCCTGGCGGCAGTTGGCCGTTCGAGAGGAGGGAGCTGGAGGCGCCCGCTCGCTGGGCTTACGTAGGGTCAGGCCGGGGCGAGGGATCGGCGACGGAACTCTCTGGGCGACATACCGCGGATGGCGCGAAAGGCGCGGTTGAAGTTCGAGAGGTTGGCAAAGCCGGCGGCAAAGGCGATCTCGCTGATTGTTCGATCGGTCTCAAGCAGTTCGCGGGTGGCGAAACTCATGCGCATTTCGGTGAGGTAGGCCTGAAAGGTCCGACCGACATGCCTGCGGAAAAAGCGGCTGAATGCTGCCGGGCTGAGCCCGACGGCCATGGCGACCTGAGCCTGGGAAAGCGGCTGATCCCACCGTTGCGCGATAAAGGCGAGCGCACGCTCGACGCGGGGATCGGTCTTGCGGTTGGGGACGGGATGCCAGGGGGCGAGCGAGAGCTGTCGTTTGCGTGGATGGTCGACCAGAGAGTCGAGAACTTCGAGAAGCCGTGTGAGGTGCTGGATGGGGGTTCGGCATTGCTCCATGAGCTGGCGCAGCGAAGCGCCGTCGTCACCGAAACAGATCCCGTGGGCGGCTTCGGCGAGCAATTGGTTGATGCGGGCCATCTCGGGAAGCTGGCGGAAGGCATCGCCGAAGCGTGCCGGGTCGAACTGGATCACAAAACTGCGCGCGCGATTGCCGGCGCCGCGCGGGGGCGATGACCACATGTGGGGCAGGTTTGCGCCGATCAGACAGAAATCCCCCGGACCGAAGGGCTCGACGCTGTCACCGACGTGTCGCAGGCCGCTCCCCTCGAGAATCCAGGTGAGTTCGACTTCGGGGTGCTGATGCCAGCCGTGGTCGAAGGCCGGGAGATCGAACTCCCTCAAGGCGAATGACAAGGGGCCGGTGACGTGAATCTTTTCGTGTCGGGGCAGTCGGCGAATTTGCATGTGAGTTGTCTGAAACTGAAGAAAAAGGCGCCGGACAACGACAACAAATCACCTGTTTTTGTTAACGGGTCTGTGGCGGATCGATTCGGGAACGGCTAAGCTGAAGGATCTTCCAACTACCCTGAATCCCCCAAAAGAGCATGGCTTCCTGTCCGTTTCACGACAAACAACCCGACCCCTTTGGTGAAGCCCGTCGCAAGGACGGTGTCCTCGTCAACGAATACCAGGGCGTGCCGATTCCGCTGATCCTGCGGCATGAAGATCTGCGCAAGGCGGCCCGCGATTGGCGGACCTCAGTTCCGATGCGCCGTTCAAGGTGCCGATCCCCACGGAGGAGGATTTGCGGACGGTGCGTCAGCTTCCGCTCGAAGTGGATCCACCGGAGCAGCAGGTTTATCGCAAGCTTGTCGAGCCGATCTTCAATCGGCCGAAGACGCCGGAGATGATCGCCGAAGTGGAGGCGTTGGTGGACGAGCTGCTCAGCGACGCGCTTGCGCGCGAATCGATCGAAATTGTAAGGGAATTTGCGATACCATTGCAGTCGAAGGCGCTGGCCATCCTGTTGAATGTGCCGCGGTCGGAGGCAGATGTCTGGATCGGCTGGGGGGTGCACGTCTTTCGAGAGGGGGACGGCACGAGCAAGGGCGCCCAGCTCGAGCGTTACATCAACGAGCTGCTCGATCGCGCCGAGGCGAACCCGGGCGATGATTTCTTCAGTGAACTCACAAGGCTGAAGTTCAACGGCCGCAAGCTGACCCGCGAGGAGATGATGGGATACTGCAGCATCGTCTTCGCCGGCGGGCGCGATACCGTGATCAACTCGATCTCGGGCATCATTGGCCATCTCTCGGCGAAGCAGGACGACTTTGAATTCCTCCGTGAAGACGAGAAGCGCATCGTGGGTGCGAGCGAAGAGTTTTTCCGCTACATTTCGCCGGTGACACACCTCGCCCGGAAGTGCCCACATGGTACAAACATCCACGGTGTGGAAGTCCAGCCGGGAGACTTTGCCTCGCTTTGTTTCGCATCGGCGAATTTCGACGAGACGGTTTTCGACGAACCGGAGACGGTGAAACTCGACCGTCGTCCGAACCCGCATGTCGCGTTCGGGTTCGGGCCGCACCTCTGTCTTGGCGCGCATCACGCGCGGCTGATCGTGCGGACTTTGCTCAAAGCGCTGTGTCGACGAGTCTCCCGCATCGAGATGCTCGAGGGGGAGGAAAAGTATGAAAACGCAACGCGCTATCGGCGGCGGCTGGCCTGGGAGAGGCTACGCGTGCGTTTTCATCCGCGCTCATGATCAAACCTCGGGCGCTCGGGGTGGAAGAATTGCCCCCGGGGAGCTGCGAGCGGATCCTTGCCAGAGGCGCCTGCTGCTCCGGCGACGAAGGGGCTTTCCCGCGACTGCTCCGAGTTACCGGCCCGGCACAGTCGTGACGGCGGTCGGTCATCGGACGAATGGTTCATCGGGGCCATCTCTGAGCGTGGCCCATCGTCGTTTTTGCCGGTGCACCCTCGGGCGGCGTTCATTCTGATTCGCAGAGACAGTGCATCCGAGGGCAGACGCTGACACGTATCTGCTTTCAGGGCACAAGATGCCCCGGCAGAAAATTTTGCTCGACGCCGGCCGGCCGGATTCCGGGAAATCGCCTCGGATGTCCCGGGTCGTGGCGTCTGCGGCCGCAGCCATCCAGACGGCGCTGGCGGTCGGTGGCGACTCAGAACCCGTTGCCGGCGCCGACATATCGGCGGGGGGCGAAGCCTCTCGCGGCGATGGCGCTGGCGAGGGCATCGAGATCGATCCGGGCGCCGATACCGACGCCATGCCGGGCGAACCATCCCTGATTGACTTCGAGGCAGTAGCGGATGTTGGCGGCGGACGAACGCACGGGGTCCTCGACATGCGGATACATCGGGTAGATCTCCTGAAGCACTCCGTCTTCGTCGAAGAAGCCGATGTCGAGCGGGATATAGGTGTTGCGCATCCAGAAGCTGACCTGCCGTCCCGATTCGTAAACAAACAGCATGCCCTCGTCCTCCGGCATGGATCGGATATGCATGAGGCCGCGCCGTTGCTCGTGGGGGAGGATCGCGAGACGCATCTGTACCGTTGTATCCCCGACAGCGATGGGGAAGCGATGATGGCTGTCCACTCGCGATGGGCCGGATGGGGAGGTTGCGGCGGCCTCGGGCGGGTGCGGGGGATTGTTGGAGGCGCGGTCGTCCCCGTTGCAGGCGGTGAGCAGCAGGGCGGTGGCAAGCACCGCGAGCTGGAGCATGGAAAGGGGCGGTCGGGTCTGGTGAGTGGGCACGGCCTCGTTTTTGGCGAAGGCGGCCCGGGCGCAAGCGGATAGCATCGCAGCCGCCCGGTGTGGCACCCGGTGCCGGAGGCTGGGTCGAGGCTCGAACAGCGTTGCCATGCGCGGGGTCCGAGGCGGGTATGAAGCGGCTCGTGCCGATGGCAGCGACGGGAATAAATCGGCCGGGCCAGCGATCATTTCCATGCGATGACCGAATCTCCCATGCCCGCTCTCGTGGTGCCGGTGCTCAACGACGCCGGTGGGTTGGAGCGTCTGCTGGAATGGTGGTGGGAGAGCGGGGCCGGGGTGCCGGTGTGGGTGGTGGACGGGGGCAGCCAGGATGGCTCGGTGGAGGTGGCCCATCGCGCCGGCGTCGGCGTCATCGGCTCGCTGCCGGGACGGGCGGTTCAGATGAACCGGGGGGCGGAGGCGGCGGCCAGGGCGGGCTGCAATGTCTTCTGGTTTGTCCATGCGGACAGCCTGCCGCCGAAGGAGGCGGTGAGGATGATCGTGCGGGCGATCGA
>RFJS01000057.1 GCA_003694825.1 Verrucomicrobiota bacterium
CCGGCGAACTCCGGGAGGACGAAACGCAACTGCTCCCACGCCTGCAGTTCTTCAGCGGTGAACCGGCGCCGATACGCGGCGTAGACGAAAACCGCGCCATCCGCGACGACGCGGCCGTGCAGGAGCTGATCCAGCGGGAACGGAGAAAGTTCCTCGAGCTGCAACTCCACAAATCCGGAGACTTCGCCGGGCGCCAGGCCCGCCGGAAGCTCAAAACGCCGCATGAAAAAGACATCACCGCGCGCAAGGGCGACAATCGGCGGGGATGCCTCGGTTTGCTGTTGTTTTGCGGTGAAGATTTTCAAGACGGCACGGACGGTCAGGCCCCGGGAACGGGGCGGTTGTCTGCGTCAAGACGCTCGTCGCCACCGGCAGGTTCCACCGGAGCGGAAATCGACAGGTTCTGGCCGACGTCCTCGGTCAGCTCAAGGAAAACGAAGGGATACTGCAGATCCGCCTGTCCGGCCCCGCTCCCGGCTCGGCGCTGTTGCTGCTGCTGGCGCGGATCATTCGCTCGCGGCTGTTGCCGGCCCGAGCCGTTCTGCGCGGCGACCGGCCCCGCACCACTGTTGGCCGGCTGGACGACCGCCTCGAGCGCGTAGCGTCCATCGGGCTCGGAGACTTCCACCCGAATCCGCAAAGTGGTGATGCCGGCGCTCAGGGAGACGCCCTGGGGAAGCTCGCCGAGCACCTGGGCGATTTCCTGGTTGTTGGCGAAGTAGCGGTCGTCCTCGGTCCCGCGCATGCCGTCGGCGCCAGCGAGATAGGTCTCCAACGCCTGGATCTGCGGATCGCCGAACCCGGCATAGGCGCGCAGGGCGAGTTCGGAGACGGCGTTGACGTTCAGCGTGCCGTCGGCCCAGACCGAGACGGTTTCCTCCAGGGTGCGAAAATAGGCGTTGGGCCGCCCGGCTTCGTCGAAGAACAGTTCGCGAAACCCCTTGACGACCGCCAGCTCCTCCAGGCTGGTGAGCGGGCGGTTGCTCGCGCCGAAGGGCCACTCCGCGGCCGCGTAGGTCTGGCTCTCGGCTCCGTCGATGCGCTCTTCGTCGTCCTCGTCGATCCAGTCGAGCAGCGCGTTGGTGAGGATCAGGCTGTCGTCTGCATCGAAACCCATTTCGTTGAACAGCAGGAAAAGGGTGCCTTCGTCCAGGGAGTTGATCGGCAGCTTGCCGCTCTCATCGGTAAAACTGACGGTGACCTTGCGCTTGCCCTCCGGTTCAAAACCGGCGATCGCGAGCGGATCGGCCCAGCCCTGCGCCGGCGAGGTGAGCCCGCCGTCGATGGCGACATAGTCCGCGAGGACGGCCAGGGTGGTCTCGAGCGCGGAAAACGCCGTGAGGCGAAGGCGGTCGCGCTCGACGTAGTGCCCTTCGGCGGCGATCTCCGTGAGCCCCTTTTCCGTGAACTGCACGATCACCGAGGAGAGAACGACGATCATTACGAGGATCATGAGCAGGATCGTCCCGCTCCGCCGTTCCCTCGAACGCAGCAGCCCCCGGGCATGCCACGCCGTCCCTCCCCCGCTCTGCTGACCTGTTGGCGGCATGCTCATCTTCAGTAGATCGGGACGCCGGCGCCAGCCATGGCGCCCGGCATGATGATGTCCACCTCACGAACATCGCCGTCGTATTCGAAGCGCAACCGGATGCGGTCCGGCACTTCGAGATCGCGGGCGCTGGTGCGGCGTGGTTGATCGAGTTGCTCCCACTGCGGGTTGTCCTCGTCGTCGAAGTAGAAATACGAAATCGCGGTGACGAACGGCGAGATGCGCATCTCCCGCGGGTCCGCGTCGTCGAAGTCGACTTCGAGCCGCGACTTCCACAGCAGGAAAAGGCCGTCACGCGGGTCGACCCGCAATGAACAGACGACGAAAGGCAGGGGCTCCTCCGGCCAGGCGAACACGCCGGGGCTCTCCGGCACCTCAAAGGTCAACAGCTCCTCGGTCCCGTAGGCACGCCCCCCCGGCACCCGCCATGCCACGACATCCTCCGCCACTGCCGTCGCCCGCTGATCGAGTCCGGCCTGCTGCTCGCCGGGCGGTGGCACGGCCTGCCGCAGGAGATTCTCCAGAAAACGCGTCACCCCCCGCACATGCTGGTCGAAAAGCCGGGTCTCCGCCCCGAATCCCCACAGCTCGCCCATCGACAAGGCGAAGGTGACCGCTGCCGTCACCAGCGTCGCCCCGATGATGATCGCCACGAGCATCTCGGGGAGCGAAAACCCGGCCCGCCGCGCGGCCGTCCGCCGCCGCGCCCCGGCGCGGCCCAGCTCATCGGTGGATGTCACTGCGTGATTGGCGTTCACAGCAGCCGGTAGCGTCGGGCTTCTTCGATGCGTTCGCGGGCGAGGGCTCGGAGCTTGTCCCGCTCCACCGGATCGGACCAGGTGGGCCGCAACACGTAGAGCGTCTGCTCGATCGTGCGAGGCTCACCGTGTTCGGAGCCGGGCCCCTCCTCGAGTTCGATCTCCAGCTCGACCCGAAAGAGATCGGCGATGTCGGTGGGAAAGACCTCGGCATACCAGCGAGCCTCCCCATGCGTCGCCGTCGGGACCTGCCCGCCCTTTTCCACCTCCTCCAGATCCGGTTCGCTGAGGATACGGCTGCGCACGAACGCGAGTTCCTGCTCGAGCGAGATATCCGCCTGCACCGCATCGAGCGCGTTGAGAATGTTGATATAGGACGCCGCGAGGACGACGACCGAGACGGCGAACAGGCTGACGGCGAGAATGACCTCCAGCAGCGTAAAACCCCGGCGTGCGTGCGGCCGGCGTCGCCGCCCCTCCTCCGCCGCCCCCGTCCTGTCCGGAGTCCGCCCCCTCATGCCGCCTCCTCCTCTTCGAGCAGCTCGGCTCCGGTCCACGGGTCGATCTCGATCGACCGCTCGACCGATCCGACCTCGAACGCCGCGACAAACGGGGTGCAGGTGCCGTCCGGAAAGAATCTCACCGTTTCGATCTCCCGCAACTCGACCAGCTCGCCGGCGATCAGCGCATACTGACTCGGGGGAACGCGCTTCTGGAACTTCACCTCGAGCCTGACCTCCGGCGACCAATTCTCCCGCGCGATCGGAAAGCGCCGCACACCCCGTCCCCCGTCGGCCTCGACGACGAACGTCCAGCTCTCCTCGTCGAAGCGCACCGCCTGAGGCACCCGGTCGACCAGCGCGCGCGTCCGCGCCTCCCGCACCGCGAGCCAGAAAGCGCTCTCCACGGCTTCGCTTTCGCTCTCGTTGAGCATCGCGTCGAAGTTCACGACAAAGGCCGCCGCAAACATCCCGATCAGCGCGATCACCAGCAGCAGCTCCACGAGGGTGAACCCGCGGCGGCCCCCGCCATGCGCCGGCGCCGTTCCGCTCCGGACCGCTGCGTATCTGGGCAACGCTCCCATTGGGCCTGGGTCAAAACCGGCGCCCCGGCACTCTCCATCGCGAGGCGCAAATCCACCGCGACGAAGCCGGGCGCGGGACGCGTTCACCAGTTGCCGATGTCGTCGTCCGACTCCACACCGTCCGGCCCGAGCGAGAACAGATCATAACGATCCGGATTTTTCGTGCCGGGATAACGGTATTGATAGGGGCGGCCCCATGGATCATCCGGGACCTTGTTGCCCGGCGTATCCAGATACGGCCCCTTCCACTTGCCGCTCGAGCCTTCGGGCGGGGTCAGCAGTGCCTGCAGACCCTGCGCCGTCGTGGGATAGGATCCCATGTGGATGCGATAGCTCGTCAGCGGCGCCTTCATCGTATCGTTCACGAAGATGCGCGCGATCGTCTCCTGGTTCTGACCGAAGATCTTGTCCACGTTGGTGATGGCCACGCCCGCGAGAAGCGCGATCAGCGCAATCACGATCAGCATCTCGAACAGGGTGAAGCCCGCACGGGCAAGACGTCGTTGGCGTTTCCGATTCATAACTGTCCTCAAGGATGGTTCGGGGCTGGGGCACACACAAGCGCGCCTGCCCCAGTCGTTGGAACATTTCGGGCCAAAGAGCCACTGAAAAGGCCCTTCGCTACGCGTTCCGTGAAATCTTCACAGACCGGGAATTGGACCGCAATGCCTCGGCCCGGTTTCCGAACGGGCCCAGAAAGTGTGCAGCTTGTCGTTGGCGCCTCGGCCGCCCATCCTTAAAAAGG
>RFJS01000408.1 GCA_003694825.1 Verrucomicrobiota bacterium
GACGATGCCGTCCGGCTCCTTCCAGGTCGCATCGACCGGACAGACGTTGACGCAGGGCGGCCAGTCGCACTGCTGGCACTGCACCGGCATGTAGTATTTGTCCGGATGCGGGACGGGGTGGGTGTAGTTGACGTTTCCCTTTTCGAAATCGATCGCACCCTTCTGCATCTCGAAGACGCGGATGTAGCTGTTGCCGGAGGGCCGGTCGTGATTGTTCTCCTTGTGGCAAGCCTCCGCACACTTGCGGCAGCCGACGCAGATGGAGAGGTTCAGCGCGTAGCCGAACTTCACGCCCGGCTGCGGCTTCGGGTCGGTAATCTCGACATCGGCCCCGTAGTCGCGCTTCGTCTCTTCTTCGAGACGGGCGATGACGCGCGCCAGCTCCTCCTTCGAGAGCTCGCGGTAGTGCTTTTGCAGAAACTCGTCGAGCGACATCTCGGCCGTCCAGCTCGCGACCGGCGCAATCGCCCGGGCAAAGGCGGCCGCGCCAAGCGTGGCCCCGGCGACCTTCAGCGCCGTGCGGCGGTTCATGACCGGGCCACCCGTTGCCTCGTCCGGCGACTGGTTGCTGGGTTCATTCATGGTCGACATGCTCCGTTTGCTGTTGGGCTCGCTCCAGCTGCTGGCGGGCGCCCGGATCCTTCGGCTGGAAGACCGGCCTCACCTTCGGGAAGGCCGGCGCATGGGCGTCATGACAATCGATGCAGTGATTGCGCCGACGCGGACCGCGGGAGAGATCCCAGTATCCGGTCATGCCGCCGTGCGATCCGTTGCGGTAGTCCCGGTATTGCGGACCGTGACACTGCGCGCACAGCATCATCGTATCCGGATAGGACAGACTCGATCCATCCGCCCGGCGCAGGGTGTCATAGTTCTCCGAATTATGGCAGCTCAGGCAGGAGAGATCACCGTGGCGGTAGGTGAGGCCCTGGTGAAACTCGTCGAGCGCCTCGGCCGACCGCACCGAGACATCCGGCGCCCGCGTGGTGTGACAGGTCGAACACGCGACCCGCGCGACCCGGTCCTGCCCATCGAGGCGCGCCAGCACCGTCGGCGTCTCCGGCCCCGGATTGATCTCGACCGGATAGAGACGCTCGCTCGACGACGCGCCTGCCGCCACCTCTTCTTCCGAAGGCGCGGCCGGACGACCGGCGCCCACTCCGTCGGCCGCGGCGTCACGCTCGCCAGCCCGGAGGATCGTCAGCACCAGAGCGACGGCCAGAGCAGCCATCACGGGGGTCAGTTTCGCGGCCCGGATCAGATTCACGCCGCCGAAAAAAGTGAAGTGAACGCCGCATTACAAGAAAAAACTTTCTTTTTATCTTGAAACCGACGCCGGCGCCTGCACGATCCCGCAATCATGCCCACGCCGTCGCCATCGGCACCGCCCACCGTCCATGGGCTCGTGATCACGCTGCAGGACGCCGAAGCCGCCACCGAGGCCTTCCGCGAACGGCTGCGCGCCCGTGCGGAATTCTACTTCGGCGAGCAGCACGGAAAGTGGCTTCCGGTCTCGGTGATCACCGACGCGCCCAGGGCCCTGCACGGATGGCTCGAACAGCAGCCCGAAATCGCCGCTGTCGATGTCGTTTTCGTCGAGATCGACGCGCCGGATTCCACATCCGAAACATCCGCCCCCTCGATCTCCTGACTCCGCAACCGCCCACCCAATCTCCGGAAAAACAGACCGATCATCATGGCTATCAACCGACGCGAATTTCTTCTCTCCTCAGCCATGGCCGCGGCCACGGCCGTCGTCGCCCGGCGCGCCGGCGCCCGTCCCGCCGAAACCTCGCCCACCGCTGTGACCACGGCGGACGGCATTCGCTGGGACAAGGCGCCATGCCGCTTCTGTGGCACCGGCTGCCACGTGCGCGTCGGTGTGCGCGACGGCCGCGTCGTCGCCATCCAGGGCGAGCGGCTCGCCGAGGTCAACAAGGGCCTGCTCTGCGTCAAGGGTTACCACGTGGGCGGCATCCTCTATGGCCGCGACCGCCTCACCCAGCCGCTCCTGCGCCGCAACGGCAACCTCGAACCCATCTCCTGGGAGAGCGCCATCGACATTATCGCCCGCCGCATCATGGAGAAGCCCGAGAGCTTCGCCATCTACGGCAGCGGCCAGTGGACCATCCCGGAGGGCTACGCCGCGCAGAAGTTCATCAAAGGCGGACTGTCCAACAATCACATCGAGCCGAACGCCCGTCTCTGCATGGCCTCGGCCGTCACCGGGTTCCTCTCCACCTACGGCGTCGACGAGCCCGCCGGCTGCTATGACGACCTCGACAATGCCGACGTCGTCATCATGTGGGGCAACAACCCCGCCGAGATGCACCCGGTGCTCTTCTCCCGCATCATCGACCGCGTCGCCCGCGGCGAGAAGGTCATGCTCATCGACATCGGCACCCGCCGCACCCGCACGACCGAGTTTTGCGACGAATACCTGCAGTTCCGCCCGCAGACCGACCTGGCCATCGCCAACGGCATCGCCCACCTCCTCATCAAAAACGACACCTGGGACAAGGAATTCGTCTCCAAATACTGCAACTTCCGCACCGACAACGATCCGCTCGATCTCTTCGGCCGTCCGTGCTCATTCGAGGAATACAAGAAACTCCTCGAGCCCTACACCCCCGAGCACGTCGAAAAGCTCTCCGGGGTGCCGGCCGAGAAGATTCGCATGCTCGCCGATCTCTTCGGCCGCCGCGATCTGCGCATCACCAGCCTCTGGTGCATGGGCATGAACCAGCACACCCGGGGCACCGCCATCAATCGCCTCGTCCACGGCATCCATCTGCTCAGCGGACACTTCGGCCGTCCCGGCGACGCCCCCACCTCGCTCACCGGCCAGCCCTCCGCCTGCGGCACCGCCCGCGAAGTCGGCACCCTCGCCCACCTGCTCCCCGGCGGACGCCTCGTCGCCAAGGAAGCCCACCGCCGCGACGCCGAGCGCATCTGGAACCTTCCCGAAGGCCGCATCAACCCCAGGCCCGGCTACCACACCGTCCTGCTCTGGAACAAATTCTGCACTCCGACCGCCGAGGGCGGCGACATCTCCACAGTCTGGGTACAGGTGACCAACCCCGGCCAGTCCCTCCCCGACCTGCACCGTCTCTTCCAGAGCAAGAAAGGCCTCGAGGACAAATTCCTCATCGTCTCTGAGGTCTACCCGACCGCCACGACGGAAATCGCCGACCTCATCCTCCCCGCCGCCATGTGGGTCGAGAAAAACGGCATCTTCGGCAACTCCGAGCGCCGCACCCAGCAGTGGTTCAAGATGGTCAATCCACCCGGCGACGCCCGCGACGACGCCTGGATGACCATCGCCGTGGCCCGCCGCCTCTTCGAACTCGGCCACCCCGGCATGCGCGACAAGGACGGCAACTTCATCTTCACCGTCCGCGACGAAAACGGCCGCGAAGTCCCGATCTGGGAGTGGGAACACTACTACGACGTCAACGTCGACCGCGCGCTCTACGAAGAGTACCGCCAGTTCTCCCGGCTCAAGCACAAGGACCTCGCCCCCTACGACGAGCTGGTCAAGGCGCGCGGCCTGCGCTGGCCCGTCGTCCAGCACGAAGACGGCACCTGGCACGAAACGCCCTTCCGCTTCTCCGAATTCTCCGATCCCTACGTAAAGAAGGGCGCCGGCATCCAGTTCTACCACTCCGTCACCAAAGACGACCGCGCCCTGATCTGGTTCTGCGCCTACGAACCGCCGCCGGAGCAGCCCGACGCCGACTTCCCCCTGTGGCTCTGCACCGGCCGCGTCCTCGAACACTGGCACACCGGCACCATGACCATGCGCGTGCCCCAGCTGCGCAACGCCATGCCGAACGCCTACGTGGAAATGAACCTCGCCGACGCCGCCGCTCTCGGCCTGAAAAACGGCGACATTGCCGTCGTCGAATCCCGCCGCGGCCGCATCGAACTGCCCGTGTGGCTCGACGGCCGGGGCAAACCGCCCCCCGGCTCCGTCTTCGTCCCCTTCTTCGACGAACGCCTTCTCATCAACGAAGTCACCCTCGGCGAGACCTGCCCGATCTCCAAGGAACCCGACTACAAAAAGTGCGCCGTGCGCGTCTACCCGAAGGGCCGTCCCCCGGCCCGCCAGCCCGCCATCGGTGACCGCCCGGCCGACCGGATCTGATGAGCGCGCCATCCTCCAGTCCCGTTCCGGGCCGCCGCCGCGGCATCCAGGCAGCGGCCATCGCCTCCGCCATCGCCCTCACCGTCGGCGCGAGCGGTTTCTTCATGGGTCTGAGAGCCACCTCGAAATCCACCCTCGAGCGTCGGCAGGCCCACAGTCTCGATGCCTCCGGGGCCACGCCGGCCGAGACGCCACCGGCCGACGACGGCAGCGCACCGGTCGCCGTCGAATACGCGCGCCTTCGCGAGACCCCGATCCGGCCGAACACCGACTGGGTCAACGACCTCTCCAGGCTCGCCGCCCCCGAGCCTGCCCGCGTCTCCTTCACCCGCCTTTCGGAAGAGGAGCAGGCGCAAATCCGTCAGCGGCGCGTCTCCCGGCGCCAATACGACGGCGCTCCCCCGGTCTCCCCCCACCCGATCGACCAGGCCACCCCCGCCGCCTGCCTCCAGTGCCACGGCCGGCCCACCTTCATCTCCGGCATCGCCGTCCCGCAGATGAGCCACCAGATGCACGCCAACTGCATCCAGTGCCACGTCTCCGGAGTCGGCCCCACCAGCACCTGGCGTTCCCGGCCCGTCTCCCTTGCCGATGGCAACCGCTTCACCGGCAAGCCCCTGCCCGGCTACGGCGAACGCGCCTACCCGGGGGCACCGCCCGTGATCCCGCACACCACCTGGATGCGGGAAAACTGCATGAGCTGCCACGGCCCCACCGGCACCAGCGCCCTGCGGACCACCCACCCGGAACGCGCCAACTGCCTCCAGTGCCACGCCACCCAGGCAACCGCGGACCAACGGCCCTCCCTCGCCGATTTCAGCAACCGCGTCCCGCCGCCCCTCCCTCGCTGACCCGCCGCTCTTTCAACCCGCGATGACCCGACGCCGTTCAGGCCTCTCCCGCCGCGATTTCCTCGCCAGCCTCATCCCCGGCCGCCGCGGAAACGCCGCCGGCGCGCTCACCGCCTGGGTTTCCACTCCAGACGATCCCGGTGCGGACCAGTCGGCCGCCGCCCCCCCCGACACCGCTCCGATCGGCCAGCCGGATCCCCAGCGCCTCGCCGTCATCGCCGGCCGCTTCTGCCTCGCCTACCAGGGCACGCTCTGCTCGACCTGCCGCGAGCGTTGTCCTGTCGAAGGCGCCATCCTCATCGAAAGAGGGCTTCCCCGGGTCGATCCAACCCACTGCAACGGCTGCCGCGTCTGCCACGACGTCTGCCCGGCGCCGACCAACGCCATCCGCATCGTCCCACGGCCGACGCCGGCACCCTCCTCGCCATGCTGAACCTCCCCCAGCTCCAGCAAGCCAGCCTCGACCCCACCACCGTCGAGGCTCTCTTTCACGATCTCGCCACCTGCACGCAGATCCTCGCCATCGTGCCGAAAACGGCGAGCCGCACCCACGTCGAACCCCGCAGCATCGACCTCGCCTCCGCCCGCGCCGGCCTCGCCGATGGCACCTTCCGCGCCATCCAGATCCGCTACCGCTACGACGGCCGCGAGTGGTGCGACACCCTCATGCGCGGTCCCGACGGCGGACCCCGCATCGTGCGCATCTGCACCGACGACATCGCCGCCTCCCTCCAGGACGCCCCGGCCTCCTGACCGGCCCGCTTCGCCGTCAGCATCAGCGCGGCATCGTCGCTCGCCTCGCTTCGCGCCCCCCTCCCGTTGGCCAGTCTCGCCGCACACCGGGCCTTCCCGCCGACCCCGCAGACCTTCGTCGTCCCGGCCGGAAACCGCCAGCGCGCATCTTTCTCGCCGCCGGCGCCCCGATACCTCACCCTCCATCCATGAGCTCCATGGAGACCGTCCTGGCGCAGGTGCCCCTTCCCCGCATGGTTCGTGTCCGGCAGCGCTTCCCCGGCAGAACCGCCCCCTGGGACCCGGCCCCATTCGCCCGCGATCTCCGCGCCCGGGCCGAACGCGGCGACCTCGGCCCCGGCAAATCCATCGCCATCGCCGTCGGCAGCCGCGGCATCGAGAACCTCGAGCCCATCGTCCGCATGGTCGCGCAGACCGTGCGCGCCGCCGGCTCGGAGCCCTTCCTCGTCCCCGCCATGGGCAGCCATGGCAACGCCACCGCCGAAGGGCAGGCTTCCGTGCTTCGCTCCCTCGGCCTCGGCAAACTCGAAGCCGAAGGCGTCCCCATCCGCTCCTCCATGGAAACGGTCCTCCTCGGTGAATCCGCCAGCGGCGTCCCGGTCTATACCGACGCGACCGCGCTCGCCGCCGATGGCGTGATCGTCGTCAACCGCGTCAAGCCCCACACCTCCTTTCGCGGGGACCACGAGAGCGGCCTGCTCAAGATGCTCGTCATCGGCCTGGGCAAGCAAAAGGGCGCCGAACTGTGCCACCGACTCGGCTTTGGCACGATGGCCCGCAACCTTCGGGAAATGAGCGCCGTCGTGCTCGCCCACCAGAAAGTCCTCTTCGGCGTCGCCATCCTCGAAAACGCCCACCACAACACCGAGCGTATCGAAATCGTCGAGCCCGATGCCTTCCCCACGCGCGAGGCCGAACTGCTCAAAGAGGCCCGCAGCCTCCTCCCCCGCATCTACCCCAACCCCATCGACGTCCTCGTGCTCGACGAAATCGGCAAGGACATCAGCGGGACCGGATTCGACCCCAACCTCGTGGGACGCTTCCACAATCCACACGCCTGGGACATCGGCGGCATCGCCCCCGAAATCACCCGCATGGTCGCGCTCGGCCTCACCCCCGGATCGCACGGCAATGCCAACGGCCTGGGAAACCTCGATGTCGTCTCGCGCCGCCTCGTTGACGCCATGGACCCCGAGACGACCTACATCAACGCCCTCACCTCTTCGATACCTGTCAGTGTCAAAATTCCCATGACACAGGCCAACGACCGCCTCGCCATCCAGGCGGCCATCAAGATGGCCCAGATCGAGGACTGGACCCAGGTCCGCCTCGTGCGCATCCGCAACACCCTCACCCTCGGCGAAATCGAAGTCTCCGAAAACATCCTCGCCGACTTCGCCGACCGCGATGAACTCGAGCCGCTCGGCCCCGCCCGGCCCTTCGCGTTCGACCCATCGGGCCACCTCGCCCCGCTCGACCCCGTCCACTGACGCCGCCTCGCCCGGCGGCAACAGGCACCCCCGCGACATGATTCGGGACTTTTCAGGCGCGCTCTAAGGCTGCATCAGCTCCTCCAACTGCTGGAAATACCCGGCGTAAAACTGCAGCGCCTGCACCGCCACCCAGATCGCCACGGCGGCAAAGAGCACCTTGGGATAGGCAAACGACGCCGCAGCCAGGCGCCTGGCCGCCAGATCGCCGAAGTGCCGGTAGAGATGCGCCAGCGCGCTCTCCAGCGCCCCGGTCCGCTCCCCGTTCTCCCAGAACTCGGCGAACGGCGCCGGCAGGGACCGGCGTTCCCCTGCCAGCGCGAGCGACACCGGCAGTCCCGCCCGCACCGTCTCCGCCACCTTGCCGGCCACCGCCTCCAAACGGGTGTCTCCCGAGGCCCGCGCCGCCCGCCGCCACGCCTCATCGAGGCGAATCCCCGCCATCACCTGCGCCTGCAGCACGAACGCCAGATCAGCCAGGGCGCGGTAGCGGCGGTAGCCGCCGATTCCCGGCAGCACATCGAGCACCGCCATCAGTGGCCGCAACCGCCGCCGCGCCGCCCACGCCAGCACCGCCACGGCGCCCCAGAGAGGAATCAACACTTTCAATACGGCAGGCAGATAGGCCTCCACCCCCGCTCCCTGCATGAGCACTGCCACCGGCAGGGCGAACGCGGCCAGATGCGCCACGATCAACGGATAGGCCGACGCCGCCAGCACCTGCCGCCGGGCCCGCGCCGCTGCCTCATGCCGCGCGGCCAGCCGTCTCAGCATCTCGGGTGTCCGGCCCGCCGCCGTTCCCGCCGCGATGAGCTCCCGGTCGAGCCGCGGCAGCCATGCCCCGCCGCGCGCCAGCGCCTCATCGAGCGACAGGCCGGCGCCGAGCGCATCCACCAGCCGGCGCCGCAGCTCAGTCCGCAGTCCCGAGGCTGTCTCCACCGCCCGCTGCCACGACAACCCCGCATCGAGGCAAGTCGCCATCTGCGCATACCATGCCGCCAGTCGCGTCGAAGAGACTTTCATCATCCGCCATCTTTCACCGATCCCGATCCGTGACAAGGATCGGCGCGAGCGGGCCGCCGGTTGCCACCTCGCCCCCGCCGGCCCGCAGCCTGCCGCCTCTTCGCCGCCGCCCGCCCGGCGAAAAGCGCCCCGCCGCTTTTGCCGAAA
>RFJS01000409.1 GCA_003694825.1 Verrucomicrobiota bacterium
TCCCTCCCGGGCTTTTCCGAAGTGCTCCAGAAACGGAGAGATGCCCGAAGGGGAAGGGCATGACGCTATTGCGGACTTGTCAGGACGGGGCCCTTGGGCGAGAGTCCCGCCCATCGCGCGCCCGGGTGGTGGAATTGGTAGACACGACGGACTTAGGATCCGTTGCCGCAAGGCGTGAAGGTTCGAGTCCTTTCCCGGGCACCATGTCCTGCGAGCCGCTCGGCGGACCGCGTTGCGAGGATGAAGCGCGTGGTCAGCGATTCACGACGTTGACGGGGTTCCCGGCGAGGAAGGCACGGAGGTTTTCTTCGACGGTCGAGAGCAGCCGTTGCCGCGCGGCGCGCGCCGCCCAGGCCATGTGCGGCGTGATCAGGCAGTTTGGGGCCGCGAGCAGCGGGTGGTCGTCCGGCGGAGGCTCGGCGCCGAGAACATCGAGCGCGGCACCGGCGATCGTGCCGGCATCGAGCGCGGCGGCGAGTGCGGTCTCGTCGACGAGAGGACCGCGGGCGGTATTGATGAGCCAGGCGGTGGGTTTCATCATCGCGAGGCGTCCGGCGTCGATCATGCCCGAGGTTTCCGGCGTGAGCGGACAGTGCAGGGAGACGATGTCGCTGCGCCTCAGCAGCGTTTCGAGCGAGACGGATTCTTCGCCGGGCGGCCGGCTGCGGGAATGAACGATCACCTGCAGGCCGAAGGCGCGGGCGATCCCGGCCACGGCCCGTCCGATGCGGCCGTAGCCGATGATGCCGAGGGTGAGCCCGGCCAGTTCGGTGATGGCGCCGTCCCAGAAGCAGAAGTCGGGGTGTGCGCTCCAGCGCCCGGCCCGCACCGCGCGGCTGTGCGCCTCGACTTTGTTGGCGAGCGAGAGGATCAGGGCGAAGACATGCTGGGCCACGGCCCGGGTGCCATAGTCGGGGACGTTGGTGACGATGATGCCGCGGTCTCGCGCCGCTTCCGTATCCACGACGTTGTAGCCCGTGGCGAGGACGCCGATGTAGCGCAGCCGGGGAAGCGCAGCGATCGTCTCGGCTGTGAGCGGGCACTTGTTGGTGAGGATGAGGTCGGCGCGGGATGCCCGCGAGCGGATCTGCGCCGCCGGGGTGCGGTCGTGTATCTCGCATGAGGAGACGAGTCGGCGGACACCGTCCCAGGAGAGGTCGCCGGGGTTGAGGGTGTGGCCGTCGAGGATGACAAGGTGCATGTTTCGCAACTTTTTAGACGCGCTCTTACAGGGCGACTTCGACGGCGGCTCCTCTCGCGATCCCGAAAACGGTGGCGGCGGATCCATCGCGGACGGCCAGCTCGAGCAGACCGGTGGAGCCACGGACGGCAACGGGTTCGCCCGGTGCCACGGCGGCATAGCTGGCACGAAGCGGGGCGGCGAATGGTCCACAGGTGACGCGCGCGCAGGTGTCCCCAGGCAGATGTTCCGCGGGGATATTGGTGATGGCGTTGCCGAAGTGATCCACATGAACCACCTCGCCATGGATGATCGAGGCGGCGATCACCGGAGTCGGCCACGGCAGAATTTCGTGCGATTCGATGGCGGGGCCAAGGTCGGAAAACGGGTGGCCGGCAGCGAGGTGGGCGGCCACGGGCGCGAAGATGTCGCGGCCGTGGAAGGTGTGGCTGACCGGCTGCAGAAAGAGGCTGGTGTTGGCCAGGACGCGGATCTCCTCGATATCGGTGGCGGCCCATGTGAGCAGGCCGTTGTCCGGGCCGATGAAACAGGCGTGGGGCGTCCGGATGGCGATGGCACGACGCTCGCTGCCGACGCCGGGATCGACGACGGCGACGTGGATGGAGCCGGGAGGGAACCACGGGACGGCGGCGCGCAGGGCGAGAGCGCCGGTGCGGATGTCGCCGGGTGCGATGCCGTGGGTGATGTCGATGAGGTGGGCGTCCGGCGCGATGCCGGCGATCACCGCCTTCATCGCGCCGACAAACCAGTCGGCGGTTCCGAAGTCGGTGGTCAGGGAAACGACGGTGGGCATGGCTCGGTGCAGTTTGCGGCAGGTGGGATCGGGTGGATGTTGGCGGTGGAAGCGTGGTGACGCGAACGGATTCGACAGCGCCGCGGCCCTGCGGCAGCATGGGTTTCATGCCGTCCGTATTTCTTGTTTGTATACGCCGTGACAGTCTGACGCCGGAGCGTCGAAGGGTGATCGAGCGCAACCGGCGCGGATTGGAAGTCGTCTATGCGGAGAGTCGGGAGGCGATCGAGGCGGTGCTCGATCGGGTGGAGGTCGCGGTCGGGGATGTGCCGCGGGATCTCGTGGCCCGGGCGCCGCGGCTGAAATGGTATCAACAGCTCGGGACGGGCGTGGACTGGCTGCTGCGCCATCCGGAGGCGGTGGAGCGCCCCTTTGTGCTGACCAA
>RFJS01000410.1 GCA_003694825.1 Verrucomicrobiota bacterium
CCAGGCCCACGGCCTATTCACGAATGAAACTTCCGGATTATGCGATTGCGCAGCAAGAGCGGTTCTGGTTTTTCTCGGCGGGTGTGAAAGCCATGGCTGTAGACGCAGACAAAAAGCGCGGAGCGCCGCAGTTAATTTATGCGAAGCCGTGGCCAATCGGCGAGGAGCCATTTGGGCAATTCCTGCTATGCTTTGAGGTCTATCCTCCCGATCCAATCCTTCAACGCACCTACGCGAAACCCTCCCGATGAACGTCATTCTGCTCACCGTTTTTGTCGGCTTTGTGCTGGTGAGTCTGTTTGCGGTTCTGTTCCTGCAATTTCGGCGGGATGCCGAGACGAGCAGCCCTGAGCGCGACAGCCTCATGCCTTTCGAGGAGGAGTTTACCCTTCCGGCGGATCGGTCCGGTGCGGGCGGGGCGAATGCCCCCGGAGCCGAGCGTTGACCCCGTCGCGCTGGTGTTCGCTGGTTGCACGCTAATCTGCCAACCCCTCTGAACGAGCCTCCCTGTAAATCCAATCCATGAGCGGACAGAAAGTAACGATCGAGTTCAACGACCGCATCGTCCGGATGTTCCTGATCGCCTCCATCTTCTGGGGCGCGGTCGGCATGCTGGCCGGCGTCTTCATCGCGGCGCAGTTGAACTTTCACATCCTCAATTTCGACATGCCCTGGCTGACCTTTGGTCGGCTGCGGCCGCTGCACACCAACGCGTCGATCTTCGCGTTTGTCGGTAACATGATGTTTGCCGGCATCTATCATTCGACGCAGCGGTTGACGAAGGCCCGGCTCGCCTCGGACTTCCTCTCCAACCTCCACTTCTGGGGTTGGCAGCTGATCATCGTGGCCGCGGCCATCACGCTCCCGCTGGGCTTTTCGCGCGGCAAGGAATACGCCGAGCTGATCTGGCCGATCAACATCGCCGTCGCGCTGATCTGGGTCGTGTTCGCGATCAACTTCTTCTGGACGCTCGCCCGGCGCAACGAGAAGTCCCTCTACGTGGCGATCTGGTTCTACATCGCCACGATCATCACCGTGGCGATGCTCTACATCGTCAACCACCTCTCGATTCCCACCGGCCTGCTGCACAGCTATCCGATTTTCGGCGGTGTGCAGGACGCGCTCGTGCAATGGTGGTATGGGCACAACGCCGTCGCCTTCTTCCTCACCACGCCGATTCTCGGCATCATGTATTACTACCTGCCGAAGGCGGTGGAGCGGCCGGTCTACTCCTACCGCCTCTCGGTGGTGCACTTCTGGTTGCTGGTCTTCATCTACATCTGGGCGGGACCGCACCACCTCCTTCACACGGCCCTGCCGGACTGGCTCCAGTCGCTGGGCATGCTCTTCAGTCTCATGCTCTGGGCCCCGTCGTGGGGAGGCATGCTCAACGGCCTGCTCACCCTCCGCGGCGCCTGGGACAAGCTTCGCACCGAGCCGGAGGTAAAGTTCTTCGTCGCGGGCGTGACCTTCTACGGCATGGCGACCTTCGAAGGGCCCTTGCTCTCCATCAAGTCGGTCAACGCCCTTTCCCACTACACTGACTGGACCATCGGTCACGTCCACGGTGGCTCGCTCGGGTGGAACGCCTTCATGGCGGCCGGCCTGTTCTACTGGCTCGCGCCGCGACTCTGGAACACGAAGCTCTACTCGAAGGCTGCGGCCAACATGCACTTCTGGCTCGGGCTCTTCGGCATCCTTCTCTACGTGGCGTCCATGTGGGTGTCGGGGCCGACCCAGGGCCTCATGCTCTCGGCCACCGCGGAAAACGGCACGATTCTGAAGTATCCGAACTTCGTGGAAACGCTCACCGCCATCCGCCCGATGATGCTCACCCGTGTGCTCGGCGGAGCGCTGTTCCTTACCGGATGGTTCATGCTCGCCTGGAATATCTTCATGACCATCCGCTCCGGCCGGGCGGTCAACGGCGCCATGGAGGTTTATCAGGAGGCGCCGGCTCCGGCCATGGGCCTGAAGCGGACCTTCATCGACGCGCCGTTCCTCTACTCGGCGGGCATCGTCGTCTTCGGCTGCGCCTGGGCGTTTGGTAGCGACTGGGTGTCGGTCCTTTCCCTGATTCTGCTCGTTGTCGTGTCCATTTCGGCCTTTGTCCATCTTCAGGTCAGCGGCGCGAGTTGGGGCGAGTGGTATGAGCAGCTCCTCGAGAACTCGCTTCCCTTCACGCTGCTCGTGACGATCGCCGTCTTCGTCGGTGGCGTCGTGCAGATCGTGCCGCTGGTTACGGTCGAGCAGGACCAGGTCGTCGAAGACCGCATCCAGATCCCCTATACGCCATTGGAGCTTGTCGGGCGCGACATCTACATCCGCGAAGGCTGCTACAACTGTCATTCGCAGCAGATCCGTCCCTTTGTGGCCGAGGTCATGCGCTACGGCGACTACTCGCGCCTCGGAGAGAGCATCTACGACCATCCCTACCAGTGGGGTTCGAAGCGCACCGGGCCGGACCTCGCCCGTGTCGGCGGTAAATACAATCACGCCTGGCACGTGCGACACCTTGAGAATCCCCGCTCGACCTCCGAGGGATCGAACATGCCCGCCTATCCGTGGTTGTTGACGGACAAGGCCGGCATCGACGACCTGCCGGCGAAGATCCGCGTCCAGCGGATCCTCGGCGTGCCGTATCCGGAGATGAGCGACGAGGAAATCTACGCGCAATACCGCCAGCAGGCGGAGAAGATTGCCGGGGAGCTGCAGGGGATGGATATCTACGTCGAGCCGGATCGTGAGATCATTGCGCTGATCGCCTACCTGCAGGGGCTCGGCAAGAAGTGGGAGCCCTATGCGCCGGCCGCGGCGCAGGCGGCGGAAAAGACGGAGGTCGTGCCATGAGTTCGCGCGTCGCCTTCGAAGCCTGGCAGATGGTGTTTCCGCCCATCGGATTCATCGTCTTCTTCACGCTCTTCATCTGGCTCTTCGTCCGGGCCGTTCGCATGAAACAGTCGTCCCTCAATCATCTCGAAAACCTTCCCCTCGAAGAGGAAATCACCCGTCCCGTCACCCATGGCCAATCCGAGTGAAAACAACCCTTCCGGAATTCCGGTTCGCCCGCATACCTACGACGGCATCCAGGAATACGACAACCGCCTGCCGAACTGGTGGCTCTTCACCCTCTACATCACGATCGCCTTCTCGATCGTGTATTGGTTCTACTACCACATCTCCGGGGTGGGCGCCACGGATGAGGAGAAGCTCGCGGTCGCCCTCCAGCAGGTGGAGGAGGCCCGCAAGGCGTCCGCCGTCGGCGATCTCGACGATGCGAAACTCTGGGCGATGAGCCGTGACGATGCCGTCGTTGCCGCCGGGCGGGAGGTTTTCGAAACCAACTGTGTCGCCTGCCACCTCGCCAGCCTCCGCGGCAAGGAGGAGAGCCCTGCGGCGATCGGGCCGAGCCTCGTCGACAGCGAGTGGATCCACGGCGGCAATCCCATGGACATTCGCAACACGGTTTCCAACGGCGTCCTCGAAAAAGGCATGCCGGCCTGGGGCACGGTGCTCGGCGACCAGAAGGTGGCCGAGGTCGTGGCCTACATCCTCAGCCACCACGACGCGCCGGCCGGCAACTGACCGGCCGGGAAGGGGGAAGACGTCTGGCGTATGGCTGCGAAAGAGATGAAGAAAACCCGCCGGCAGGGGCCGAGCCGCGAGCGGCTTGCCACCGTCGGCGAGGACGGGTCCCGCCTTGTCGTGCACCCGGCCGATACGCGGGGGCGTTTCACGGTCCTTCGGCGTGTCGCCGCGGTCCTGCTGATCGCGGTCTATGTGCTGCTTCCATGGATACCTGTCAACGGCTACCCGGCGGTTTTCTTCGATCTGGCGAATCTGCGCTTTCACCTCTTCGGCGCCACCCTTTCCGTACACGATCTGTGGCTCGGGTTCTTTCTCATCACCGGTTTGGCCTTTTCGCTGTTTTTCGTCACGGCGTTGTTCGGCCGCATCTGGTGCGGCTGGGCGTGTCCCCAGACCGTGTTTCTCGAGCACGTCTTCCGGCGCATCGAGCGGTTTCTCGAGGGCGATGCCGTCGCGCGGAAGCGCCTCGATCAATCGCCATGGACGGCTGAGAAATTTCTGCGCCGCGGGACCAAGCATGTGCTCTTCCTGGTCTGCGCCGCGCTCATTGCGCACATCCTGCTCTCCTATTTTGTGTCGATTCCCGGTCTTTGGGGGATGATCACCCACTCGCCGCTCGAGCACTGGCGGCCGTTTGTGTTCATCGTCATCGCCACCGGATTGTTGTATTTCAATTTCTCGTGGTTCCGGGAACAGCTCTGCATCATCATCTGCCCCTACGGGCGTCTGCAATCCGCGCTCATTGACGACGATTCGATCGTTATCGGCTACGATGAAAAGCGCGGCGAACCCCGCGGCCGCACCCATGGCCGCGAGCGCGATCCGCATCTCGGCGATTGTGTGGACTGTTTCCGTTGCGTGCAGGTGTGCCCCACGGGCATCGACATCCGGCAGGGACTGCAGCTCGAGTGCATCGGTTGCGCCAACTGCATCGATGCGTGCGACAAGGTCATGGACCGGCTCGGCCGCCCGCGCGGCCTGATCCGCTACGACTCGCTCAACGGGCTCGCGGGAAAACCGCGGCGGATCCTGCGCCCGCGCATCATCCTCTACACGGTGCTGTTGGTCATCGGTCTTGTCGTCGCCAGCGTCTCCATCTCGCGGTATGAGCCGGCCACCTTCAACATCGTCCGCCTTCAGGGGGCGGCCTACTACGTGGATGAGACCAGCGTGCGCAACCAGTTCACCGTGCGCGTGATCAACAAGACGATGGAGTCGCAGCGTTATACGCTCGAAGCGCGTCCGGCCGCGGATGGGATCGAGGGCTTCTCCATCGTCGGATGGGATGCGCCGGTGACGGTCGAGGCCAATGGCGAGGTCGTCCGGCCGCTGGTGCTGCGCATCGCCCGCGGCGCCTACAACGGCGGGTTCCCGGTGCGCGTCGAATTGCACGACGAAGGCGGGACGGTTGCGCTCAGCCACACGGTCGAATTCATCGGGCCCGATCCGCGGCTCTTCAAGGCGCATGAAAAGGCTGTTCCGTGACCGGCCCTGGCTCTGGGTTGTCGTTGCCTTCCTCGCCCTCATCGGGGCGTGGGTCACCCTGATCGTCGTGGCGAACCGGCATCCGATGGAGCCCATTCCCGTCGAGCCCGTGCGGCGCCCATGAGCGTTGCCCCACGTGCTGAATAGCGTGACAATGCTCTCGTGGCTGAAACACGCACCCAGTCCGATCGCGGACAGACGCCTGGCGATCCGGCGGCGGATGGCCAGGTCGCCTGCGTGCATTGCGGGACACGGTTTCGCCCCACCGCGGATCGTTGCGAATTCTGCTGTGCCGGCTGCGAATACGTCTACCGGCTGATCACCGGGCAAAAGCTCGATCGCTTTTACCAGCTGCGCGATCGCCGCACCGGACCGGTGCGCTCGACGGTCTTTCAGCCCCGCGATTATCGCTGGCTCGA
>RFJS01000411.1 GCA_003694825.1 Verrucomicrobiota bacterium
CGCTTGGGTCGTCCGGGCTGTTTCGGGCGGGCAGTCATGATCGAAACCGTGGAACCAACGTCCCCGTTTCCGATTCAGCAACTCTCAAGCTGCGGCCCGGCTTTCGCACACCCCTGCGACGGCCGCCCCGGGCTGCGCCCGATCCAGGCCGACACCGGCACCGGCACAAGCGCAGTCAGCTCCCCGCGACTTTCTTCGTGGCCGGACTCTTGCGCGACACCCACTCGCCAGCCACCTCGGGCGAAATGCCGTGCGTGACGTGAAGCCCGAGGTAATGCGACAGGAAGTCTTCGAACGAGACCCACTTGTCATCATCGACCTTGATGCGCTTCGACCACGCACAGATCGTCAGAAACTGTTCCGGACTGTTCGGGGAGGCCTGTGTCGAGCGCATGTAGGCACGCAACAGTCGTCCCAGCTCTCCGGAAAACGGCGGATGCTCCGCGTCCTGATAGATGACGATCCGACCGAGTTTCTGCCCCTTGGCGTCTCGCAACGGCTCCTCGGAAAAATACACGGGCAGCCGGCGCCCGGTCATCTCGACGACAAACCCGGCCGCGTCGTCCGAATCCGCCTCGGCGGTCTCGTTGACCTGGAAAACCTCCTCCAACCGCACACCGCCGTCGGCATCGAGATCACGCCCGATGTGATGGCGAGCGGTGGCATTGGCAAAGACAATGCGGTCGTGCGGATCGGTCATGAACACGCCCAGGGGCAGGTTCATCAGGCCCGATTGCACCAGCGTCTCGCGCTCGAGCCGTGCCCGCTCTGCGGCACGCTTTCCAAGCGCCATCTCGATCGCCGCAATGACCGCCTTTTCCTGAAAGGGTTTGACGATAAAGCCGAAGGCATCGGTCTCCCGCGCCCGCTCGAGGGTCTGATCGTTGGCGAAGGCCGTCAGGTAAACCACCGGCGTCCCGTATCGCGACCGAATCGCCCGGGCCGTGGCGATACCATCCATGTCTCCGTCCAAATGGATGTCCATGAGGACGACGTCCGGCTGCAGTTCCCCGACCCGGTCCACCGCTGTCTCGCCGTCACCGGCCATCCCCACGACATCATAACCGACGGCGGTCAGCGAATCGCGCAGATCCTCGGCCACCAGTCTCTCATCCTCGACGATAAATACAGTTCCTCGGCTCATGTTGACTCCCGCCACTACGCAAACTCCTGTAGGAGCTTCCTGCAACCTCCGCTGAAGGATTCAGGCTGCCAGCCGGGTGTTTTACACTCTTTTCACGGCTCCTCCGCCGGCCGCAAGTGTCCGGTCGCCTCGAAAAAGGCCATCGCCTTGCTGATATGCTTCGCGCTCAGATGGTAATCGCCCGTCGCGGAGTTCGGCACGCAGACCCGGCGGATCACACCGCGGGAGCGTCCCTGCGCGTCCCGCACCGCATCCATCTCCACCACATAGCGCGGCGCCTGGGGATGCACGACAAAGTAGCGCGCCCGGCCGCGCTCGCGCCGCACCACATGCAAGAACGCTTCCGTTTCGCACCGGCTGGCGCCCGGATTATCCATCGGTATCGAGGCCGCCCGCGGCTGGGCCGGCCTGAAAGCGACTCCCTTCCGATCCGACGACCCCCGGCACCGGCAGTGGCGCGAGCTCGACCTGCCGCAACTCGATCGGCTCGGGCTCGAGCACCGGCATCAAAACCGGCCGGGCCGCTTCGACCGCCCGTCGCTGCGCCTCGGCACGCTCGCGGTAGAGCTCGGCGACCACGCGATCCGGCGATGGCGGCGGGGCCATCTCGAGCACGC
>RFJS01000412.1 GCA_003694825.1 Verrucomicrobiota bacterium
AACCGCAAAGGCGGCGGGCCCGTCGGCGGATCGAGGCGGATTGTGTCACAACAACCGGCCTTCTGTCACGCGTATCCGTGATCGCGGCGGGCCCGTCCTTTCCGAATCACCCGTTTCCCGGCAGATAATGCGGCAGAGCCGCTTCCGTCCGAAAGGCGGGAGTGAATGCGTGGTCCGGGGTGCGGCCATGGATAGCGCTGAAAGTCGGAGGAGGAGAAAAAAACGGCCGGCGGCGATGCCGCCCTTCGGGGCTGCCCGCCGGCCGGCCGTGAAGCAATGGGTCGATCAGTATTGGAGCTGCACCATGGAGCGGAAGCCGAAGGACTCGGCCTCGGCGGGCTCGCCGGTCACCTTGTCCTTGCTCTTTCCATACACCAGGCCGGCCTGAAGCTTGATGTTGTTGCCGACGATATACCAGTTGGCGCCGAGGTAGCCCTCATAGAGGCGGTTCATCGTGCCACCGCTCGGTCCGGAACGGATGGCATCGGAGAGGCTGATGCCGCGTCCGTCGGAATCGACGTAGCTGAAGCGCACGACACCCTCGAAGGCTTCCGAGAACTTGTAGGAGGGCTGAATGAAATAGCCCCACGGCCTGGCATCGCTGCCGTCGACGGCGCCGTTCTCATTGTTTGCCCACATGAATTCGGAGAGCAGCGAGAAGCTCCCGTAGCTGAAGCTGAAAGGCACGCCGACGACGGTGAGGTCACTGCCGGTGCCGAGATTCTGTCCACCCTGGTCCGGCATGAAACCGACCGAGAGACCCGCCAGGAAATCGCCATCGGAGAGCTCGCCTTTGTAACCGACAAATCCCCACGGAGCGAGGCCGTTGTTCCAGGAGGAACCGGCGCTGGTGGCACTGTCGACTCGCTCCGGGTTGGTGAGCGCGAAACGGTAGAGCAGATTGCCGTTACTGCCGTTGAGGAAGATACCGTTGCGGTAGACGCCACCGCCGAGGCGACGGCCATTGTTGGGCTCGACGAAGTAGCGGGTGACGGCGGAACGCTCGATGGCCTTGAGGCTGCCGCTGGAGACCATGTGCTCTTCGATGGCGATCGGCACCTTGGTCAGGCCCACGCGCAGCTCGTTGTCGGAATCAAACTTCCAGCCGAGGTAGGCCGAATCGAAATTCTGCGAGGCAAAGTCGAAGGTGACGGCGCCGGTGAAGTTCTCCGCAAGCTGTGCCTTGGCGCCGAAGTAGACACGGCGCATGAAGAAGTGATTCACGGTGGCAGGGTCCTCGGCACCGTCGATGTCGGTGGTGATGTGCGCAAACTGAGCCTGGAGGCGACCGGAGAAGGAGAGCTTCTCCAGGGGCCAGCCTTTGGCCGTCGGCGTGATCGACTTGACCCTGGTCTTGTCGACCGGCTTCGAGGCCGGAGCGGCGGCGGCCGGGGCCGGCGCAGGCTCGGCCTGTTTCGCCTCCTGGACGAGGGCCTGAGCCTCCGCTTCCGTGATGAGGCCCTTCTCAACGAGGAGCTTGAGGATGGCCGCGCCGTCCTGGCCGTAACCAGTCAGGGCGCCACCGAGCCAGAGGGAAAGCATCGCCGACCAGCCCGCGAGGCGCCGGGCACGGCGAAGAGGGTTACTGTTGTTTGACGTTCTCATGGTTATGGAGTGGAGGATGGGTTTCGTTGCGTATTCGTAACATCAGGGCGAGGGTAAACTCGCCCCCGACCAATGAAGCGAAGCGTCGGTCGCTTCAGTGCGACACGCCCCCCGCCTCGGAGAGAAGGTATTGGGTGAATTCGCGGCAGAAGTCAGCGAGGGTGTTGTAGAACGGATGCTGATCGGCCCGGCGCATCTGCTCGGCGAGCTGAAGCGCCCACAGGCCGAGGTGCTCGCGCACGAAGCGGGTGAAACGGTCCGTCCAGGCGGCCTCGCCGGTTTCGAGTGCCCGATAGCCGAGGTAGTAGAGAAACTCCCACTCCAGGGCGATATGATCGGGCACTTCCACCGGCTGGCGGCCGGGCTCGAGGCCGGCCTCGGCGTAGCACGCAGCGACCCGGTTGCTGACTTCGCCCATGAGCCGACCCTCCGGCTCGAGGTAGGTGGAGGCATAGGGCGAAGCGAGGATCTCGAAGGGACCGAGGAAGAGCCGGGCGTGGGCCAGGTCCAGCGCCTGACCGTCACGGCGCGCCGCCTCCCAGGCATCGGCGAGACGGCGCCCGCTGTCGGCGAGCTGCGCCGGGAGGCCGCTCACCGCCTGCCGCAGCAGCTCCGGATCCTCATCGCTGAACTCCCGGGGGAGAGCGAAGGCGCGGGCCAGCAGCAGGCAGGTGTTGACCTCGGCGGTGGTCACGGCCGGCTCAGTAGTCACGGATGTAGTAGACATTGGGCTCGGTCCCCATCTCCGGCCGCAATGTGCGCGGCGTGTACTTGGCAAGCGCACGCGAAACATTACTGGTGGAGTCGTTTTTGTCACCGAAGATGCGGGCGTCCGCCGGGCAGGCCTCCACACAGGCCGGCATTTCGCCGCGGGCGAGACGATGATCACAGAAGGTGCACTTCTCGATGATACCCCGCGGACGGATCCCGGCGTAGGTGGATTCCCGCTCGGGATTGTAGACCGGGATGGGGACGCCGGCGCGCTCGGCCACTTCCGGCGCGGTGGAGGTGCAACCGGCGATGGCCGGCTCGCGGTCCTTGCGAATCGGATGCGGGGTGTCCTCGTTGAAGTAGATGACGTTGTAGGGGCACGAGAGCTGGCAGGTGCGGCATCCGATGCACTTGTCCGGATCGTGCAGAGTGAGACCGTTTTCGTCCTTGTGCATGGCCGTGGTCGGGCAGTTGGCCACACACGGGGCGTTGTCGCAGTGGTTGCACAACGTTGGGATGTAACGGTATTTCGTATCCGGAAATTTGCCACGTGTCTCTATGATGTGGTTGGACCAGGCAAATCCGTGCGGAACGTTGTTTTCGCGCTTGCAGGCGATGTCGCAGGCCGAGCACCCGACACAGCGGTGCAGGTCGATGACCATGGCGTAGCGTTTTCTGGGCATGGCTTATTCCTCCGGGGTCAGATTTTCTCGATTTTCACGCGGGTGACGCCGCCGTGTCTCGCGGTCGAACCGCTGAGGCGGTCATACTCGGCAGGCAGGATGACGTTGTTGTTTCCGCCACGCGGGATGCGCTTGTGGAAGTCGAGGGCGGCGATGCGCCCGTAGGCCCAGTGGCCCTGGCCATAGCACTTGGCGACCGTGCCCGGGCGGACACCCTCCCAGACCTTGACGGTCACCTCGATCGAACCGGTCGGCGAAGTGACGCGGACGCGGTCCTTGTTTTTCAGGCCGAGGCGGGCGGCGTCCTCGGGATTGATCTTGAGGACGTCGTCCCAGTTCTCGTCGCCGGGATCGGCGTTTTTGTGCGCCTGATACCAGGTGCAATTGGCCGAGCGGCCCTCGCGATTGAGGCGGCTGCGATGCTCGAAGAAGATGAAGGGGAATTCCTTCGGGTCACCCCAGCGCAGCGCTTCTTCGTAGTGCGGGATGAAGGCCTGCTCGCCGCGAGCGGTGTATTTCGTGGCCTCGAGGACGGCGTCGACCGTGGTGCCGTGTTTCTCGGCGTGGGCAGTGAGGGCCTTCTTGAGGGTTTCGCTATAGAACTCGAACTTGCCGGTGACGGTTTTGAAGTGCCCCCACTTCTGCTTGTAGACGTAACGGTGGCTGTTCCATACGCCCTTGGCAGTGAAGTCCTTCCAACCGTTGAGCTTGTCGCCGTATTTCCCGTAGTCCTTGTGGGAGGGGTCCCAGCAGGGCCGGGTGAGGCACTTGACCGAATAGCGAGCAAACTCCTTCGAGTTTTGCGGCTCCCTGCCGGTCTCGGGGTCCTTGAATCCCTCTTTGAAGTAGCGGTGGAGGTTGTCGAAGCCACGCTCGGCAAGGGCTTCGGCGATGAGCCACGGCACTTCCGTCTCATCCTGCCGCACGTCCCAGAGCGGCTCGATGGCCGGTTGCGTGAGTGAGGCGTATCCGTAGAGGTTCTGCTTGCTCTTGAGGAAGCTCCACTTCTCGGCGATCTGGTGCGCGGCCGGCAGGACGATGTCGGCGAAGTGCGACATCTCCGAGGGATTGGTGGTGATGTGCACGAAGAAGGGGATCTGCGAGAGGGCCTTTTCCCAGCGCTCGGCGCCCGAGCAGGAGAACGGGAAGTTGGCCCAGTTGGCGATGGCCACTTTGATCTCGTAGGGATCCTTTTGCAGGAGAGCGTCGGCAACGTTATTGGTGACGACGCCGCCGCCACTCTTGCCTTTCTTCAAAGCCGGGAAGGGAAGCGTGCCGCGCTGATCGATCTTTTTCTGTTTGGATCCCTTCTTGGCGATTTCGTCCTGATAGGGCGCGAGGTCCGGGATACTGTCGGCCGGAATCTTGGTCTTCTGCACCGTGCCACCGACATTGTCGACTGAGCCCACCAGGCCGTTGAGCGCGTGCGCGGCGAGCGCCGCGTATCCACCACGCGCCTGCATGCTCGTCCCGGGAGAGAGCCAGCTGATCGCCCGCGGAGCGGCCTCCGCGAACTCGAGGGCGACCTGGCGAATCTTTCCAGCGGGCACGCCGCACCGCTTTTCGGCCCACTCGGGCGTCTTGTCCTTGAGTTCGAGATTCCACCAGCGGACGACGCCATTGGTGTGGACTTCGTTGAAGAGCGCCTCGTCGACCTCCTCACCGGCCTTGAAGCGGTTTTGTCCATCGGTGAAGTCACCGACAAACTCCCGGCTCCACACGCCATGGGTGAGGATGACATGGGCCATGGCGACCGCGAGGGCACCGTCTTCGCCGGGAATCACCGGCAGCCAGTGGTCGGCCTTGGCCGCGGTGGCGGAGAGCCGTGGATCGATGACCGCGATCTTCGCCTGATCCCGCACCTTGCCCCAGATATTGATGGC
>RFJS01000413.1 GCA_003694825.1 Verrucomicrobiota bacterium
TCGTGGACCGAAGCGGGCGCGGACGGTCCCGAGCCCGGCGACGGCGGGCCGCGCCTGGAAACGCGTTTCTACCGCGACCGGTCCAGCTCCATCATCACCCGCAACACCAGTCCCGACCTCGGATTCGACTACAGCGTGAATCCCTACCGTGGATGCGAGCACGGCTGCGCCTATTGCTACGCCCGGCCCTATCACGAATATCTCGGCTTCTCCGCCGGCCTCGATTTCGAATCGCGGATCATGGTCAAGCCGGAGGCGCCGGCCCTGCTCGAGGCGGAACTGGCGTCGCCGAAATGGACCCCGGGCGTGATCGCGCTCAGCGGAGTCACCGACTGTTACCAGCCGATCGAGCGCCGGCTGCGGCTCACCCGCGGGTGTCTCGAGGTTTTGCTCGATGCGAGAAACCCCGTCTCAGTCATCACCAAGAATCGACTCGTTGTCAGAGATGTCGATCTTCTGCGGGAAATGGCGGAGCTGGGCACGGTGCGGGTCACCCTGTCGATGACGACGCTCGATCCGGTCCTCGCCCGCGATCTCGAGCCGCGAACAGCCTCCCCGCGGGCGCGGCTCGAGGCGATCCGCCGACTCTCGGAGGCGGGCGTGCCGACCTGCGTCAACCTCGCGCCGATCATTCCCGGTCTCAACGATCACGAGATTCCCGCCATACTCGAGGCCTCGGCCAGGGCCGGAGCGATCGGGGCGGATTGGGCGCTGCTGCGGCTGCCGCTCGCCGTCAAAGACATCTTTCTCGACTGGCTGGATCGCTTTCACCCGGGAAAAAAGCCGCGAATCCTCGCACGCCTGCGGGATTCCCGGGGCGGGCGCCTCAACAGCTCGGCCTTCGGCGAACGCCTCACCGGCGCGGGCGTGTTCGCGGAACAGATTCGGGCGCTGTTTCGGGTCGCGGCGCGCCGCTGTGGTCTCGATCGTCCGCTGCCGCCGCTCACCGTCGCGCATTTTCGGCGCCCTCGGGGTGGTCAGCTCGAGTTTCCGGGGTTGGTCGGGTGCTGAGCCTCATCCGGGGAAAAAGGGACGTGCGGACGTCCGGCCGGAGGCGGGGGACGGCCTCGGATAAAACTGCGCACGGGCTCGGGCGAGTGCCCGGCAGGGCGGGGCAGGGGGAGTCCATCCGTTCGGCGGCGCGATACGCGGACACGAAAAAACGCCGCATCATCGGGCGATGCGGCGCGGGAGGTGGATGGGTTTGGCTGTGGAAAAAGCGAAAAGCTGCTCGAGGCGTTTCAGACCACCTTCTCGACAAGGCCGGCCTTGATGGCCTTCACGGAGACCAGCATCCGCTTCGTCGAGCCGTTGGGCCGGCGCACGCGGATTCGCTGGAGGTTCGGGCGGAAGGTGCGCTTCGTCGTCTTGGTGACGTGGGTGCCGATGCCGCCGCTCTTCTTGCTCTTACCCTTGCGGTGGATGATCCGACCGCGGACGGGTCGCTTGCCTGTGATCTGACAAATCCGTGCCATTGTTCTCTTCTCGAGTGGAGTGTTAAAAGGGTCGGAAATTAATGTTCGGGGTTTTCGCGAGGCAAGCCGTTTTTCGTGCCCGTCATGGATGAGCGCCGGGAGGGGGCGGGCGCCAGGCCGTGAGCACCTCAAATTTCTGACCGAAGAGGCCCGGATGGAGCAGTTCCTTGAGTTGCGTGCGCTCGCGCGAGAGCGGATCGGGGGATGCCTGGATGATCGCCTGCACCACCGCCGGGGCCCGGCGCAGGAAAAACGCCTCCTGGCTTTCGCGTCGGATGCGTTCGAAGCCGTTGTCGCGCAGGGGCACTTCGAGCCACTCCCAGCACACGTGGCAGGTGAGGTCCTGCTCGCCGGGGTTGGCGAGCAGATCATTCGACTGGCGATGGCGATGATAGGCGCGGGCGGTGCCCCTGGGGGCGTCGTGCGCGAGGTATTCCCACGGGCGGCCATAGTCGAACGCGAGGAGCAGGCCGTGCCAGGGCTCGCTGGCGATGCGGCGCATCAGATCGGCCGCTTCGAACGGCAGGTCGATCGTGTAGCCGGCGGCCGGGGCGGCCGGGAGCCGGTCGAGCACGGCGGCCACCGCGGGGCTCGGCGTCGGCAGGTCCTCGTAGGCGAGCGAGCCATCCTCGGCCAGACGCACGCCGATCTCCCGCCAGCGGCCGTCGAGCCAGTGCACGCGGTGAAAGGGACGCGCGTCGAAGAGTTCGTTGGAAAACACTACCGCCGGTCCCGACAGCTCGAGCGCGTCCGCGCAGCGCAGCGTGCGCACCGCGGCGAAGGGATGCGCCACCCCGTCGAGGACGGAGACCCCGGGCTCGGCCCCGATCTCCACAAACGTGAATTCGCCGGCCGCGCCGCCGAGCAGTTCCGCTGCCGCGCCGGCCACGAGCCGGCCGAAAACCGGTCCGATCGAGGCGGCGGTGTAGAAGTCTGTTCCCTCCGCCCGGCCGACCCGCTGGCGCCGCGCGGTGTAGTAGCCGACCTCCGGGTCATACAGCGCGATCTCCATGAAGCGCGCGAACGGCACCGAGGTAGCGCCCCCGGTGAGGGCCGCGAAGCGGTCGGCGAAGCGGCGGGTGGCCGCGGCGGTGTTTTCGGGGGCGTGCTCCATTTATTTACAAGCGGCGAGAATCACTCAATGTGCCCGCATGTTCAAACGACTTCTCATCGTCGGTTTCGGGGCCTTTGTCCTCGGGCAGGCGCTGCTGGTTTCGATCCAGTTCGCGCAGGGGCGAGGACTGTTCTTTCGAAGCGAGGTCGATCGGAGTGCGGAGGAGTTCGAACAGGTGCTGCGGATCATCCAGCGCTACTACGTCACCCCGGAGAAGGCCGATGTCGACCAGCTGCGGACCACGGCGCTCGAGAGCATGGTGCACTCGCTCGATCCGCATTCCGAGTATCTCACCGAGGAGGAGTTTCACAGCTTTCAGGAGGACACCGCGCAGGAATTCGGCGGCATCGGCGTGCAGATCGAGATGCGCGACGATCGCCTTACCGTCGTGGCGCCGATCCCGGACACTCCGGGCGAGCGCGCCGGACTGCTGCGCGGGGACCAGATCATCAAGGTTGACGGCGAGGACATCACCCGGCGTTCGCTCAGCGAGTGTCTGCAGCTGCTGCGTGGCAAACCCGACACAGAAGTGCACCTCGTTATTCACCGGCCGGATACGGGCGAGACCTTTGAGCGGACGATCGTGCGCAAGGTCATCCACCTCGACAGCGTGCGGGATGTGAGA
>RFJS01000414.1 GCA_003694825.1 Verrucomicrobiota bacterium
CTTGCCGAAATGCTGCATTCAATATTCATTGGGCTCGACGCACGCCCCGGCATCACAACACTGCCCCTCCGCCGCCTCGACCTTTCCAGAAATGAAAGTTGCCCCGATTCCCAGCTTCGAAAGCGAACGTCTCGACGCCCTTCGCCGCTACCAGATTCTCGACAGCGACGCCGAGAAGGCCTACGACGACCTCGCCGAGCTCGCCTCGGTCATCTGCGGCACACCCGTCGCTCTCGTCTCCCTCGTCGATGCCGATCGCCAGTGGTTCAAGGCCCGCGTCGGGCTCGATGTGGAAGAGCCCTCGCGCGATGTCGCCTTCTGCGCCCACGCCATCCTCGGCGAGGATCTCCTCGTCGTTCCCGATGCCACGCGTGACGACCGCTTCGCCGACAATCCCCTGGTCACCGGCGCCCCCGGCGTCCGCTTCTACGCCGGCGCTCCGCTCATCACTCCGGATGGCTACGGACTCGGCACCCTCTGTGTCGTCGACTCCCAGCCCCACGAGCTGACCGACGAGCAGGCTCGCGCCCTGCGCATGCTGTCCCGGCAGGTGATGGCCCTGCTCGAATATCGCCGCACCGCCCGGGATCTGGCTCACGCCCTCGAGCGCGTCCGGCAATTGCAAGAGCTGCTCCCCATCTGCGCCTACTGCAAAAAGATCCGCGACGACGACGGTTACTGGCGCAACGTCGAGGAATACATCCGCGAGCACGCCGGCTCGGAGTTCACCCACGGCATCTGCCCCGACTGTATCGCCCGACATTTCCCGGAGGCGTTGGCCAACGCGGACGACGAAGCCGAGACCCGGCAAACTTGACCGTGCTCCGCCGGGGGCCTACAGTCACGCGCTCAACAAACCAGCACCACGCAGGGGAGCCGTCGCGGCTGAGAGGTTCGCCCACAGCGAACGACCCTTTGAACCTGACCCGGCCAATACCGGCGTAGGGAGCGAAGAACACTCGACGCCAGAACCGCTTCCTCGTGGTCCGGCGTCTTTTTTTTCACCAACCGCAGCAACTTGACCACCATGAGCGAAACCAACGCCTCCGACTCCCGGAAGAGTGCCGCCCCGTTCCCGGCCAGCCGCCGGATCTACGTCGAGGGCACCCTTCACAAAAACGTCCGCGTCCCCATGCGCGAGATCACCCTGCAGCCGACCCGCCGCCTCGACGGCACTCTCGAGGAGAACGAACCCGTGCGCGTCTACGACACCTCCGGGCCATGGGGCGATCCGGACTTCAAGGGCGACGTCACCCAGGGCCTTCCGCCGCTGCGCGCCGAGTGGATCCGCGCCCGCGGCGATGTGGAGGAATACGAAGGCCGCGAGATCAAGCCCATCGACAACGGCTACCTCTCCGACAAGCACGCCGAATTCGCCTCCCAGGCCGAGCGCAACCGCCTCCTCGAATTTCCGGGCCTCAAACGCAAGCCCCTGCGCGCCTCCGCCGGCCATCCCGTCACCCAGCTCTGGTATGCCCGCCAGGGCATCATCACCCCCGAGATGGAGTTCATCGCCATCCGCGAAAACATGCGCCGCGCCGAGATCCGCGATCTCGCCGACGACATCGCCCGCAGCGATCTCGACAAGCAGCACGCCGGCTCCTCTCAAATCTCAAATCTCAAATCTGAAATCTCAGAATTCACTCCCTCCGTCTTCCGCCGCTTCCCTCAGCGCATCCCCCCGGAAATCACCCCGGAATTCGTCCGCCAGGAAGTCGCCGCCGGCCGCGCCATCATCCCGGCCAACATCAATCACCCCGAGCTCGAGCCGATGATCATCGGCCGCAACTTCCTCGTGAAGATCAACGCCAACATCGGCAACAGCGCCGTCGCCTCGTCCATCGAGGAAGAAGTGGAGAAAATGCGCTGGGCCACGAAATGGGGCGCCGACACAGTCATGGACCTCTCCACCGGCAAGAACATCCACGCCACCCGCGAGTGGATCATCCGCAACTCCCCCGTGCCCATCGGCACCGTCCCCATCTATCAGGCCCTCGAGAAAGTCGGCGGCAAAGCCGAGGAACTCACCTGGGACATCTTCCGCGACACGCTCATCGAGCAGGCCGAACAGGGCGTCGATTACTTCACGATCCATGCCGGCGTCCTCCTGCGCTTCATCCCGCTCACCGCCCGGCGCATGACCGGCATC
>RFJS01000415.1 GCA_003694825.1 Verrucomicrobiota bacterium
GCATCGACGCCCAGGGCGCGAGCAGAGCCCCGCCGCCATCGGCCATGATCGCCGCCGCCCCAAGAAACACGCCCCCCACGACGAGAAACATGATCAGCGTAACGGGCGTGACCCGATTGACCGCAAATACAGGGCGGTCCAGCCAGAGGATCTGCCCGGTGAAGAACAGCGTCGACAGGAGTGTCTCCAGCTCGCCGCGTCCCATCCGCATCGCGCGCCAGTCGACATCGGCAAGAATGACCACGCCCGCCATCACCATCACCGTGCCGAGAACGAGCCGCAGAGACGGGAGCCGCCGCTGCCGGCCGTAGACCACCAGCGGCAACAGCACGACATAGCACTGCGAAAGAAAGGCGGACGTCGATGCCTCGGTATGCTGGAGCCCATCCACCTGCAGGCAGATCCCTCCAGACATAAATACCCCGAGCCCCACCCCCTGCCAGACCTCCAGGCGCGTGATCCCGCGCAGCCGCCGGTGGGCCACCACGGCCAGGATCGCGGCCGCGAGCAGAAACCGCGGCCATATGGTCGAGGCGGTCACGAGCCATCCGGACGCCTCCGGCACCAGCGTGGCGTGCACGAGCGCGACGCCCTTGCTCAGTGGGAAACTCAGCCCCCAGAACACGCAGGTGCCCAACAGCGCGAGCACGGCGCGCCGCCTCACCGTCTTTGAAGCCTTTGCTCTGTCGATCCGCATGAAGCGCCGGGAAAAAACGTCACAAAAGCGCCGCGGATGCCGCAGGGGAAGGCTCTTCCGAGGCGGCATCGTTTCACCTCGCCGCCGGCGGATCCGCGATTTTCACCGTCCTTCCTCCGCTTTGCGCTTACGCTGCACGCCACCCCGGCTACCCTCGGGGCCCATGAAAACCATGGTGCTCACGGGATTCGGCCTCTGGGGCGAAGAGACCTACAACACCTCGTGGGATATCCTGCGGGACAATCCGCTCGCGCTGCCGGCGGGCTGGACCTCCCGCACCGTCAAGCTCCCCGTCTCCTGGAGCCGCGTCCCCGCCGCGCTCGATGAGATCCTGGCAGACGAATCGGTGCGCGCGGTCGTCTGTTTCGGCATGTGCTCGGGACGAGCCATCCGCCTGGAGCGGCTCGCCATCAACCTGAATGACCGCGGCGCGCGCGATGCCGATGGAGAGGAAGCGCCGGACGAATATGTCATCCGCGGTGCTCCGCCGGCCTATTGGACCGGATTCGCCTTCAATCCGACGCTGGCCGCGCTGCGCCGGGCCGGCGTCAAGGCGGAGGAATCCCGCAGCGCCGGAGGCTTCGTGTGCAACTTTACCTTTTACCACCTGATGCACCGCCTCGCTTCGCGATCGATTCCCGCCGTCGGCGGTTTCGTCCACGTGCCCCACTACGAGACGGAAGGAGGGCTGCCGCTTGAACATCTGAGCCTCACCGTGCCGGTGGTCGCCGCCGAGGCGGCGAAACTCGCCGATGCCCCGGAACTGCCGCTGAAGTGAGCGGTGTTCACGCCCTCCTACGCGCCAACGACCGCGTCACACCCACCTCAATACGACACGAGAGCGTGTCCAATAATGCTCGAAACCGGCCGTTGGCTCGGCAGGCACCACTTGGCGCATCGGCAATGCGGGGATGTCCGGAGGCATGACCGCGTTTCGGCAAAAAACCGCGAAGTGACGTTTTCCACCTCAACCCTTCGGATGATGAAACACTCTCGCCGGTTGGGCAAGGCGACCACAGTCGCCGCCCGCGACAGGCTTCGGGACTTTTCGAGGACCCTCTGAAACAACGGCCGACCGACCCAACGGTCGGCCGGCCGCGGAAAGGGGCGTTCTCGTGGCGGTCTCAGTCCAGCTCCTCGACGTGGACGCGAGTCGTCTGGCCGTTGATCGTCAGAAGCAGATCCCTGGCTCGCCTGCGAGAGCCATCCGCCGGTGCCGCTGGCGCGGCTGCCGCCGGTCGGGCCGCCGGCGCGGAGGATGCCGCCGCCGGCGCGGGTGCAGGCGCTTCCTTCGGGGCCTGCTTCGCCATGTAGTATTTCTCCAGCTCCTGCGGAAACATCGCATAGATCACGCAATGCTCATCGTCCGTCGGCATGCCTTTGGCGGCGAGTTCCTCGCGCAGCTTCGGCATGCGCGGCTCCAGCAGGTCGGCCGGTCGGCACTCGATCGGCTCCTTGCCGCTCTTTTCGGCCGCGATCTTGCGCACCTCGGGATCGACGGGGCCGGGCGTGCGACCGTAGTAGCCGAGCGCGATCTGCATCGCCTGCGGCGAGAAGTTCTTCCAGCGGCCGAACTTCACATTGAGCATCGCCTGCACACCCACGATCTGGGAGGTTGGCGTGACCAGCGGGATCCAGCCGAGGCATTTGCGCACATAGGGGATCTCGGCGAAGACCTCGTCGAACCGATCCTCCATTTTCTGCTCCTTGAGCTGGTTGCGGAAATTCGAGAGCATGCCGCCGGGCACCTGGTAGGTGAGCGCGTCGGTATCGACCCGTTCATTGGCCACGCTGGTGAACTGGCTCAGCTCCGCATAGACCTTCGTGAAGTGTTCCCGCAGTGCCTGGAGCTTCTCCAGATCCTCTTTGCTGTATTCCGGCTTGCGCGGATGATTCTCGAGAAGCGAAAGCATGCGCACCGTATCGGGCTGTCCGGTACCGTTGGCGAAGGGGACTATGGAGGTGTCGATCGCATCGACACCGGCCTCGATGCCCGCATAGTAGGTCGAAGCGCCGAGGCCCGCCGTCTCGTGGGTGTGCAGGATCACCGGAATCTTCACGCGCTTTTTGATGCCGGTGATGATCTGATAGGCGATATAGGGCGGAATCAGACCCGCCATGTCTTTGACGCAGATCGAATCACAGCCCAGCTCCTCGATCTCCACCGCGGTTTCGATGAACTTGTCGATAGTGTGGACCGGGCTGGAAGTGTAGCAGATGACACCCTGCGCGTGTTTTCCCGCCTTCTTCGTCGCCTTCACCGCGGTGGCGATATTGCGGGTGTCATTGAGCGCGTCGAAGATGCGGAAGATATCCATGCCGTGCTTTGCGGCGGTAAGGACGAAGGTCTCGACCACATCGTCGGGGAAATTCGCATACTGCACGATGTTCTGTCCCCGCAGCAGCATCATGTGCGGGGTCTTCGGAGTACCCTTTTTCAGCGCGTCGAGTCGGTCGAAGGGAAACTCGCCGAGAAAGCGCAGGCCGGCATCGATGGTGGCGCCCCCCCACGTCTCCAGAGCGCCGAAGTGCAGATCATCGAGAAGCGGCAGCGCCGGCAGCATCTGCTCGGTGCGCATGCGGGTGGCGGCGAGAGACTGGTGGCCGTCGCGCAGGACGGTATTGTTGAAGGTAACCGGGGACATCTGCATAAGGGATTGGTGGACTCAGGAGCCAGTGTGCGGAAAAGTCCGGCAGACTCAACCAACAAGCCCCGCCCCGCCGCACAACGTTTGGCATTATCTGCGCACCTGATGCTCTGGAACAGCAGCGGACGGCCCGGCTCGAGCGCATGCCGCGGCGCAAGCCCCCGTGCGCCGAAACGGGCGTTCGGAAGAGCTTTTCGGAGGTTTTTTGTAAGCAGAGCGTCATTCGCAGCACAGGAGATGAGCGCGAGACGACCGCTGGTCGTTGTCCCGAAGTGCCATGGCCTCGAGTTTTCGAAACGGACAACCTTCGCTGCGCTCCCGACCGCTGATGTCGGTCGGGAAACGCATGACAGTGGTGACCGGCGGCGCCGGCTTCATCGGGAGCCGCCTCGTGGCGGCCTTGAATGAGCGCGGCGAAGACGATGTCGTGATTGTCGACCGGCTGGGAACCGGATCGAAATGGCGAAACCTGCGCGGCCTGCGCTTTGCCGAGCTTGTCGATGTGGACGTCTTCCGCGAGCGCGTACGCACCGGCGGGATCCCGGCGGGATCGACCGTGTTTCATCTCGGTGCCCCGGGGACGGAAACGCGCGACGCCGACCGCCTGGTCGACGGTATCTACCGGTATTCAAAGGAACTGGCCGAAGCGTGTCTGAAAAGCGGCGCCCGGATGCTGCATGCCTCCTCGGCCGCCACTTATGGGCACGGCGAATTCGGTTTCTTCGACAACGAGAATACGACCGAACGCCTTCGCCCGGAAACGCCGTATGCCTTTGCCAAGCACCTGTTCGACCTCTGGTCGCTCGAAAGCGGCTTTCTGGAGACCAACGTGACCCTGAAATTGTTCACGGTCTACGGCCCGGGGGAAGCGCACAAAGGCCCGCTCTGCTCCCACGTGCGGCGACTGCTGCGGGAGATCCGCCTGGAGGGCCGCGCCACGCTCCCGCGAAGCGCGCAGCCGGACTGTCAGGATGGTGCTCAGGCCCGGGATTTCGTACACGTGGACGACGTGGTCTCGATGTTCCTGCACTTCTACCAGCACCCCGAACGGCACGGTCTCTACAACTGCGGCACCGGCCGGGC
>RFJS01000058.1 GCA_003694825.1 Verrucomicrobiota bacterium
AACCAATAACCACCCCCCCATGAAGCGCCTGTTCGACATCATCGTGGCCCTGCTGGCGCTGGTGGCGCTGGCGCCGGTGCTGTTGGTGGTCGCGGTCGTGGTGCGCGTGGGGCTGGGGTCGCCCGTGCTCTTCCGGCAGCGGCGGCCGGGATGGAAGGGACGGATCTTCGAGCTCGTGAAATTTCGCACCATGACCGGTGCCCGCGGGCCGGATGGCGCTTTGCTGCCGGATGTGCAGCGGCTGACCCGGCTCGGGCGATGGCTGCGGGCGACGAGCCTCGATGAACTGCCGGAGCTGTGGAACGTGCTCAAGGGCGACATGAGCCTGGTGGGGCCGCGGCCGCTGCTGGTGCAGTATCTCGATCGCTACACGCCCGAGCAGGCGCGGCGTCACGAAGTGCGGCCGGGGCTCACCGGCTGGGCCCAGGTCCATGGGCGCAACGACCAGAGCTGGGAGGAGCGTTTCGCGCTGGATGTGTGGTATGTCGACAACCGGTCGTTCTGGCTCGATCTGAAGATTCTGGCGATGACGGTATGGAAAGTGTTGGCACGCGAGGGCATCAGAGAGAAAGGCGCGGCGACGAAGGTCGAGTTTCGCGGGTCTGCCGACGGTGGAGGGCGCGGGATAGCGCGGGGTGGGTGAGGGGGGTGGTTGTTGGTTATTTGTTATTGGTTATTGGTTACTTGTTATTGGTTGATGGTTATTGGTTATTTGGGGCTGGTTGTTGGGGAGGTATGACTGGAGAAGGGTATGCGTGAATTGGAAGAGAGGGTGCTCGAAATTGTTTGCCGGGTTGCCGATGTGACGCCCGGCCGGGGGGAAATCCTTTTTGGGCCCGGCGGGCGGCTGGACAGCCTCGGGCTGGTCAACCTTCTGGCTGATGTCGAAATGGCGGTGTCGGAAGAATTTGGATGCGAGATCGTCCTCGCCTCGGAGCGCGCCATGAGCCGGCAGCACTCGCCGTTTCGAACCGCGGAGGCGCTGGCGGCGTTTGCCGCGGAACTGGTCGCGGAAGAACAGGGGAGGCACCAGGGAGACTCGGAGCCTGCCCCCGGCGACCCTTGACGATGCGCGCTCCGGCAAGCGGCAGCCGGGGGGGGCGCGCTCAGCCCGCATCCGAGACATGGCAGGCCAGCCGCAAAGCCCGCCGCCGGCCATCGACCGACTCTCGAAACCCCATTCCCCAACAACATCCCGCAAAAGAAACACCGCCCCAACCACCAATAACCAATAACGAACAACAAGTAACCAATCCCCAAGCCCCAATGCCCAATAACCAGTAACCAATAACCAGTAACCAATAACCAATAACCAATAACCAATAACCAGTAACCAATAACCAATAACCAATAACAACCACCCCCAAAAACAAGTGAAACAGGAAACAGACCGCAGGGTCATGCTGATAACGGGCACCCGCAAGGGAATCGGACGCGAGCTGGCCCTGCGCTACCTCGAAGCGGGGTGGCGGGTGGCCGGTTGCAGCCGCGGGGCCGGCACCATCGACAAGCCGGAGTATCGGCACTTCGAGGTGGATGTGGCGGACGAAAAGGCGGTCGTGAGCATGGTTCGCGCCGTCTGGCGCGAACACGGACGCATCGATGCGCTGCTGAACAACGCCGGCATCGCTTCGATGAATCCGGCGCTGACGACACCGGTGGCATCGATGCGGCGCATGCTCGAAACCAACGTCGTCGGGACATTTCTGCTGTGCCGCGAGGTCGGCAAGCTGATGGTGCGGCGCGGCGGCGGGCGCATCGTGAATTTCTCATCGGTGGCCGTCCCGCTGGCTCTGGAGGGCGAGGCGGCTTACGCCGCGAGCAAGAGCGCGGTGGAATCGCTGACGCGTGTGCTGGCGCGGGAGCTGGGCGGCAGCGGGGTGACGGTGAACGCCATTGGTCCGACGCCGGTGGATACCGACCTGGTGGCGGGGGTGCCGGCGGAGAAGCTCGAGGCGCTCGTCGCCCGGCAGGCGATCCGGCGGATGGGCACGGTCGATGATGTGCAGGCGGTGGTCGATTTTTTTCTGGCGCCGAGTTCGGACTTCGTGACCGGGCAGGTCGTGTATCTCGGTGGTATCGATTGAGCGTTGAGGGCGGCGCAGTGCGCGGGCGAGCGGCCAGGGCTATGGGCGAGGGAGGATGGGCGGCTGCGTCGCTGTATGCAGTTTCAAGTAGCCGGCGTTCCGACGAGGCGCGAGTTCTCGGTTTTCCGTCCTCGATCCTGTATCTTGTTTCCTGTTTCATCTTTTTTCTGCCCTCTGCCCTCTGCCCTCTGCCCTCTGCCCTCTGTCTTCTGTCTTCTGCGGTTTCGAGGCGGTGATCAGGTCCGGAAAAATGTATTGCGACTATGAAGACATGGTTGGCGCATTGGCGATCGCTGGGTGAGCGAGTGGCCTTCGTTGGAAGCGGCGGCGCTGCCGTGTCCTTCGCCGAGCTGGCGCAGCGGGCCGAGGCGGCCGTGGCGGAGGGTGTCCTGGCGGACGGCGAGGCGGCGCCCGGCGGCGCGGTCGTGGCCTTCCCGATCGAGTATTCGGCCCGGGCGGTCGTGGCGTTGCTCGCGATGGCGCGGGCGGGGGCGATCGTCGTGCCCTGCGAGCGGGCGCTGGACATGAATGGCGCGGTCGAACGGCTGGAGGCGGCGGGCGGCGGCCGCGTGCTGGCCTGGGCGGATCGCGACCGGCTGGCGACAGCGGGTATCGTGACGGGGACGGGCGAGCGCTCGGCGGCCCTGGCAAGGCTGGCGGCCGCGCGCGAGGCGGGCCTGGTGTTGTTCACCGGCGCGTCCACGGGCGCGGCGAAAGGCGTGCTGCACCGGCTCGGCGCGTTCCTGGACGACTTCGCTTTGCGTCGCGGCGAAGGACGGCGGTTTCTTCCCCTGATGGCGCCCGACCACCTCGGCGGCCTCGATATGCTGCTGCGGACCATGGCCACGGGCACGACGGTCGTGGATCCCGGCGATCGCGACGTGCGAACCGTGTGCGGCGTGATCGAGCGGTGCCGCCCGGATATCATCGGGGGCACGCCGGCCCTGTTGAACCTTCTGGCGCTGGCGATCGACGGCGAGCCGGGCGGGGTGCGGGGCGCCGAAGCGGTGCGGGTCGTGGTGTGCGGCGCGGACCGCCTCACCGAGGGCGGGCGGACGCGGATTGCGAGGGCCTTTCCCAATGCCGTGATCGTGTCGCGGTTCGGCACGACCGAGACCGGGGCGGTGCGGATGGCCTACGACACGGCGGAGCGGTGTTTTCGCCCCGATGGCACGGAGCAGGCGCCGGTGGCTGTGCGCGACGGCGAGTTGTGGGTGCGCCTGCCGCGGAGCTTCGCGGGGTTTCTCGACGAGGCGGCGGGGCGGGGGCGCATCGTCGATGGCTGGTATCGCACGGGTGACCGGGCCGAGATGACGGCGGATGGGTCGCTGAGAATTCTGGGGCGCTCCAGCCATGTCATCCACGTGGGCGGCGAGAAAGTCATGCCGGAGGTGGTGGAGGATGTGGTGAGCCAGCATCCCGACGTGGCATGGTGCCGGGCCTACGGCGAGGCGCATGTTCTCATGGGCGAGGTCGTGGCGCTCGATGTCGTGTGGCGGCGTCCCGGGGCTTCGGCGCTGGCGGTGAAGCGGGAGATCGACGGTTTCGCAAGAGAGAGGCTTGCCCGCCATGCCCGTCCGGTGCAGGTCCGTCTCGTCGAAACGGTGCAACTGACGCCGGTGGGCAAGACGAGCAGACGATGAAGCGAACAGCCAGGTATCGGTGGACGTTGGGGGGCGCGCTGGGCGTGCTGGCCTTTGCCGTGGGTATCCAGTTTGTTGATCCGATTCGCGAGGAGGCCGCGCCGCGTCCGCCGCATCTGTCGGCCCTGTTTCCGGAAGTGCTGCCGGGGTGGCAGGTGCGGGATCTCCCGCTGGGCGCCACCGAGTATCAGAGCGAGGTCGTTTCGCGGGTGCTCAATTACGACGATGTTCTCTACCGGGAATACCGGCGGGGGGAGGTGCGCTTCGCGGTGTATGTGGCCTATTGGGGCGCGGGGCGGATGCCGGTGCGGCTGGTGGCCTCGCACACCCCGGACCGGTGCTGGACGGAAAACGGCTGGCAGTGCACGGCCATGCGTTTTGACGAGCGGATCCCGCTGGGGGACGGCATGAGCGCCCCGGGGGACTGGCGCCGTTTTCGCGACCCGAACGGCGATACGATGTATGTGATTTTCTGGCACCTTATCGATGGCGAGGTCCACGATTACGGCGAGCGCTTCAACGCGGTGCCGCATCCACTGGAGTGGTGGAAGGATGCGATCGATCAGGCGATGCACGGAAGCCGCGAGCAGTATTTCGTGCGCCTGACGGCGAATGTGCCGCTCGAATCGCTATGGCATGAGCCGGGAATCCGGAGCGTGGTGGACCGGTTGCGGGAGTTGGGATTGGCGGCGAAGATGGAGCGGTGAGGGGGGCGCTTTGGGTGGCGGTTGTTGGTTATTGGTTATTGGTTATTGGTTATTGGTTATTGGTTATTGGTTATTGGGGGAGGGGGAGAGCGGGGGCTGAGGTATTCAACGGTTTAAATGTCGCTTGCGCCTGGGCGCGGCAGACGTTCGATTGTCGTCGGAAAGGCCTCCCGGCCTCGGCTGTGCCCCGATACCGATCCTGATTCACCTGTTCTGATTGCCCATGCGAGTGGCTGTTGTCACGACCCGCCGTTACCACCTGCTGGATCTGGCCCGAGAGCTGGATGCGCAGGGGCACCGGGTGCAGTTCATCGGGTGCGTGACGCGGGCCGAGGCTGAGCGGCACGGTCTGCCCGCCCATTGCCTGTGCAGTGTGCGGCGGCGGGTGTGGCCCCATCTGTGGCTGGAGCGCCGCGGGCCGGCCTGGCTGCGCTGGCATCTGGAGCCGCGCATTGCGGCGGCGGTGGATCGGGCGGCGGCGCGGCGGCTGGCGCGTTGTGATGTGTTGATCGGGCTTTCCGGCGTGTCGGTGCGCGTCGTGCACAAAGCGCAGTGGCGCTTTGGCGCGACCGTGTTTCTCGAGCGCGGCGGGCGACATATTCTCTCGCAGAAGGATTTGCTGGAGAAAATCCCGACCATGCGCCGGCCGGCGATCCCGCACGAGGAGATCAAGCGGGAGTTGTGGGGCTATAACCATGCCGATGTCGTGGTGGTGGCGTCGCGGCATGCCCGGGCGAGTTTTCTCGAGCGCGGCGTCCCGTCGGAGCGGCTCTTCCGCATTCCCTACGGGGTGGATCTGGAACGGTTTGCGCCGACCATGCGGCGCGCCTCGCCGCAGCAGACGGTGATGTTTGTCGGGCGCTGGTCGCTGACCAACGGATGCGACCTGCTCACTCTGGCGGCACGGGGGCAGCCCTGGCGGGTGATCCACGTCGGACCCCAGGGCGACGCGCCCTGGCCGGGCGGGCGGCAGTTCGAGCGCAGGGGGATCGTCGAGGATTGGGAGATGGCGAGCGTGTTTCGAGAGGCGGATATCCTCGTGCGGCCGTCGCGCGGAGAGGGGATGGCCATGGTGCAGGCGCAGGCGTTGGCCTGCGGGGTGCCGGTGGTGTGTTCCGACAAGAGCGGCGGCGAGGATTTGCGGGACTTTCTCGATGATCCCTCGTGGGTGACGGTGGTTCCGGCAGGGAGTCTCGAGGCCCTGCGCGAGGGCATCGCGGTCGGTCTGGAGCGGGCGCGCTCACAGATCGGGCGCCGCTCGATCCTCGAGCGGCAGCGGGAGAGGCTGTCGTGGCGGGCTTACGGAGAGCGTTATGCGGAGGAAATCGTGCGTCGCGTGCCGGAACCGGCAGAAAAGGTTTCAGACGTGGTGCCGGGAGTCGTCCCTGTTGAGGATCCAGCCCGTTGATGTCCACCTCTGATCCTGACGCATCCGCAAGCGAAGCGAAGACCGCCCTGGTGACCGGCGCTACGGGGTTTATCGGACGGCGCCTGGTGCCGTATTTGCGCGCGCGGGGATGGCGGGTGGTCGCGCTGGTGCGGTCTGTCGAGGCGGCGAAGAGGCAGTTGGAGGCGGACGGATGGGTGGAGTGCGATCTGTGCGGGCCGGAGCCGGTCGGGATCCCGCGCGGAGTGGACACGGTGTTTCATCTCGCGGGAAAGGCGCACGCGATTCTCGAGGTCGGCGAGGAGGAGGCGGCGTATCGCCGGTTGAACACCGAGGCGACGGCCCGCCTGCTCGAGGCGGCGGGGCGGGCCGGGGTGCGGGCGTTCGTGTATTTCAGTTCGGTCAAGGCGGTCGCGGATCCGAGGGGATTGGCGGGACCGGCGGACGAATCGTGGACGCGGGAGCCGGGGACGGCCTATGGGCGGTCCAAGCTCGAGGCCGAGCGGATCGTCCTGGCAGATGCCGGCGTGCCGCACCGGGTCGTGCTGCGGCCGACACTCGTCTACGGACCGAATCCCAAGGGCAATCTGCGCAAGATGGCCGATGCCGTGCGGCGGGGGCGGTTTCCGCCGCTGCCGGAAACGGGCAACCGGCGGTCCGCCGTCCATGTCGACGACGTGTGCCGGGCGGCGTTGGCCTGCGCCGTGTGTGAGGCGGCGAATGGGCGAGTCTACATCGTCGCCGATGATCGGCCGTTTTCGACCCGGATGCTCTTCGAGTGGATGAGCGAGGCGGTCGGGCGGCCCGTGCCGGGATGGACGCTGCCGCTGTGGGTGCTCCGGCTGCTCGGGCGCGCGGGCGATGTCATCGGCCGCGTGCGGGGACGCCGGTTCGTCTTTGACTCTCAGGCCCTGGATCGGCTCACGGAGAGTGCCTGGTATTCGGCAGAACGCCTGAAGCGCGATGTGGGCTGGCAACCGAGCCGAACGCTGCGCGACAGCCTCAGGGATATGGTGAGGGAAGAGGCGGGTTGATCGCACGGGCGCGGTGCCGCGTGGGCCGGTTTTCGGCTCGTGGCACCCGAAACGCGGGGTTTGGCGTGCGACGAATCAACCCGAACCCCATCGCGCGAGTAGGTGTTTCCCCTAAATCACCACCGATGGAGAACCGGGCATTGCCTTCCATCTGTGAAAAAGATGTCATGAAGCATCACGCCAAGCGGCGTCGATGCCCGCCATCTCAACCCTTCAATCAACGGAGGAGAGCAACGCCATGATTCCTGAACACATCGAGATTTCCAGCGCCGTGACTTATGGCATGGCGCTCGTGGTCATCGTGGCTGGGTTTCTTGTCATGCGAACGCTGATCCAGCGTTTCCGCAGGCGGACGCGCTGAAAACGCTCGCCATTGCGACAGCGGAGAGAGTCCAGCGACGCGGGCGATCGATCCGAATTCGAAAAAACGAGGACTGCCGGTCAGGGCAGTCCTCGTTTTTTTTAATCTGTCGGAAGATGCGCTCGGGCGGCGGTGGAGGGCGCCGCGATGGAGGCGGGAGCAATCGGGCCGAGGCGCGAGCGTGCGCAATGGCCGGTCAGGGGTGCAGCGAGCAGCCGTGCAGGACAACCACGAGAGTCGGCAGAACAGAAAGCAGCCAGACCACGAGGACGATGACGGGTCGCGGAAGGCGGGGCAGGGTGCACCGATGGGTCATGTTGTGCATGCGTTTTGGCAAACCAGAGCCGCGAGTTTACCAGAGCCGAGGGGGGCTGTCTTTCGGGGATGCCGGGAAACCTTCATCCGCGGTTTGCAACGGGGTGGGACCGGTGGATCTCTTAGAGGAAATCCGCAGGCCGGCACCGTTGGCCGTTCCCGAGGCATCGGCCGGGCGGCGTGGCCGGCGGCCGGGGCGCGGGGAGGGGCGGCGCCACCCGGTTGGCCGGCGGGGGCGGGATCGCCTCGGCGCGTCCGGAAGGCGGGGGTGACGCGGCGAACGCTCTCGGGGGCGGCGAGGCGACGACCACGATTGGAAGAAATCGGGAGCGGCCGGGTGGGGGGCGCCGACCTTCGGCGTTGATTTCCTTCGGGGGCGTCCAACCGTGATCGCCATGATTCTTGTCACGGGCGCAGCGGGGTTCATCGGCTCGCATCTCTGCGAACGGCTCCTCGCAGACGGGCGGACGGTCGTCGGCATCGACAATTTCGACCCCTACTACGACCGTGCGATCAAGGAGAGGAACCTCGCGGGCCTGCGCGGGCACCCGCGCTTCAGCCTCGTGGAAGTCGACATTTGTGACGCGGACGCGCTCGCGGACGCCCTCGCGCCCCATGCCGGGTCGGTCGAAGCGATCGTGCACCTCGCCGCGCTCGTCGGTGTGCGCCCGTCGCTGGATGCGCCGGTCCGGTATCACGAAGTCAACGTCCTCGGCACGACCCACTTGCTCGAGCTGGCGGCCGCAAACGGCATCGGACGCTTCATCCTGGCCAGTTCCTCGAGCGTCTATGGGGTCAATCCGCGGGTGCCGTGGCGGGAGGACGACCGCGATCTGTTGCCGATCAGCCCCTACGCCAGCAGCAAGCTCGCCGCCGAGATGGCGGGCCATGTCTACAGCCACCTGCACGGGATCCGCTTTCTGGCACTGCGTTTCTTCACCGTCTATGGCCCGCGCCAGCGTCCGGATCTCGCCATCGCCCGGTTCGCGCGGGCGATCCGCGAGGGGCTGCCGATCCCTGTCTTCGGCGATGGCACGACGCGTCGCGACTACACGTATGTCGGTGATATCGTCGAGGGCATCGTCCAGGCGCTGGGCTATGAGGACGAACGCTACGCGCTGTTCAATCTGGGCAACGACAACACCGTCGCGCTCGCCGACATGATCGAGGTGCTGGGGGAGACTCTGGGGCGCGCCCCGATCATCGAGCGGCGGCCGCTCCAGCCCGGCGACGTTCCGCAGACCTGGGCCGATATCTCGCGTGCGCGGGAGCGCCTCGGCTGGCGTCCCGCCACGAGCTTTCCCGAGGGCATCCGCGAATACGTGCGCTGGCTCGAGGGCGGCAGCGGCGAGGAGTGAGAATGCGCCCGACAAGCCCGGAGGCTGTCGCGGGCGGGCGTGGAGACGTGGTGTCGGCGGCGGGGCGGCCGAGGGCGAGGCGCACGGGCGGGGGAAAGAGTGTGGAATGGCGCAAATTTTTTGTTGCGCAGCGCGACGGATTTGAAAAACGTCTGCCGCTCTCAAGGGCACGGTAGCCAGTCCGGCCCGAGTCGGGGTGTAGCTTAGCCTGGTAGAGCGCTACGTTCGGGACGTAGAGGTCGTTGGTTCGAATCCAATCACCCCGACCATTTTTTTTGTACGCGTCATGGCGAGACGGCGTTTGGTGCGGATGGGGGGAGTGTCCATCGAAAGGGCGAAATCGGGAGCAGCGGGGCGTATGTTGCGATACATCGCGATGAGTCTGGTGTCTTTGGCGGTGGTGGCGGTTTGCCTGGTGGTGATCGTCTGGCTGCTTCGCGATGGAGAATTCGGGGGCGAGGCGCCGCTGCTGCTGGCGGATGCCGGCCGGGCCATCGAGGATACCGTGGACCTGGCGCGGGAGGCGCAGACGGGGCTCGAGCTTCTTGCCGCCCAGATGTCGGGGGCGCCGCAGGCGCGTGATTGGACGCACATCGACGGCCGCATCGTCCGGGCGGTGTTGGTCGACGCCAACACCCGCGAAGTGACGATCCGGCGGGAAGCCGACGGACGGGTTTTCCGCGTTGCCCTCACCGCCCTGAGCAAGGCCGATCGCGACTACGTCCGGGCCTGGCTCAGCCGCCGGGAGCTGCAGCCGTAGCGGGGCTCCGCGGACCGTGGAGGCGAGGCAGCGGGGGCGTCAGCTGCCCGGCTTCACGGCCGGAATCACGGCGAGCTCGGGCGGGAGCTGGTCGGCCGGATAGGTGGGAAAGCTCATCTCGAGCAGGGAGATCAACGGAACCGCAAAGCGGGCCTTGCCCTGACTGCGATCGACCATGACGGCGACGCCGACCGGCACGGCCTCCGCCTTCCCGAGAATATCGAGGCATTCCTGGACGCGCCCGCCCCGGGTGATCACGTCCTCGACCACCAGAACCTTCTCGCCCGGTTCGAACGTGAAGCCGCGGCGCATCACGAGGCGGTCGTTCTCCTTTTCGGCAAAGACAAAGCGGACGCCGAGGCGGCGGGCGACCTCCTGCCCGATCACCAGGCCGCCGATGGCCGGGGCGAGCACCGTCTGCGGTGCCGGGAGGTCGGCCTCACGGATGCGGGCGACGAGCATTTCGCCGAGGCGCTCGACCTCCGGCATGTATTGGCAGACCTTCGCGCACTGAAAAAAGTGCCCGCTGTGCAGGCCGGAGCGCAGGATGAAATGGCCGGTGAGCAGCGCGCCGGTGCGCTCGAAAATATTGAGAACCTCCTTGTCGGTGGATGACGGCATGGGCGAGAGGTTGGCGGTCGAGCCGGGCGCGCCAAAACCTTTTTTGCAAGACGGCGGAAATTCGCCAACGCTCTCCCTCGTGATCCCGACCGCACCGCTTGAAGACGAAATGGGCGATGTCCTGGAGAAGGCCATGAAACTGCGTGGCCTCAGCGAGAGCGCGCTCGCGCGGAAGACGGGTATCGACATCAATCGAATCAAGGACGCGATCCTCTATCGCTACGACTTCTCCAGTGAGGAAATCACGACCCTGTCCGACGCACTCGGCCTGAACGAACCCGGTTTTCGTGCCTTGATCGAAGGGCGTTACCCGGTGCCGTGTCCGTGCGGGCTGCCTTTTCAACTGCACGTGCTGGCGATGCCTTATGGGGTCGGCGTGGTCAATGCCTACATCGTCGCCGAGTGTGGTGCCGACACCGGGATCCTTATCGACAGCGGATGCTGCTGCGAGGCGTTGCAGCAGGTCTGGCCGGCGTGCATCCGGCATCTCGACGCCCACCTGGTCACGCATTGGGATTCCGATCATGGCGGTGGATGCGAGGGCACCCGGGCCCGCTTCGGGCTCGCGCATTGCTTCGGTCCAGGCCCCGAACGGCCGGGTGTGCGGGTGCTGGCGGAAAGCGAGACAATGGATATCGGCGCATTTCGTATCGAAGTGATTTCGACGCCGGGGCCGGCTGCGGAACACTATTGTTATCTCATTCGCCGCCGATCGGCGCAGCCGTCGAAGGCCGTGCTGTTTACCGGGGATTTATTCTTCTGCGGATCCATCGGGGGCGGGTTTTTCGATGACCGTTCCGTGCTCGAACATGCCCGGCGCCTGTGGACGACCCTGCCGAGTGATACCATCGTGGCGCCGGGGCACGGGCCGTTGACGACCATAGGCACCGAGCGCGAATTCAATCCGTTCAGCACCGGATGTTAAAGCCGCGCCGATGGGGCCGGATGTGGAGCGCGGGGCGCGGGCGATGCCGTGAAATCGGTCGGGAACGGCCTAACCCGCCATTGCATTTCGCGCTCGTGTGCGCACTTTCGCCGCGATGGCCATGCAACGACTGTTCAAAATAGTGCTTGTTACCGCATTCGTCCTTTGCGGCTGGGGATGCCGACGCTCCGGTGAAACCGGTATGGAAACGCCGTCGGCATCCGCGCCGACGAAGATTACCGTGCAGCTCGATTGGTTTGCCGAGCCGGAGCATGGCGGATTCTTTCAGGCTGAGGCGCGTGGCTATTACCGCGAGGCGGGGCTCGATGTCGAACTGCTGCCCGGCGGCCCCAATGCCAATGTGCATCAGAAGCTCGCGACCGGCCAGGTCCAGTTCGGGCAGTCGGACTCCACCAATACCATCATGGCGATCGCCCGGGGACTGCCCCTGGTCAATGTCATGGCCGTGTTTCAGGACGACCCATCCGTGCTCATGTTGCACGCGTCCAACCCGGTCGAGCGTTTCGAAGATCTCGATGGCAAAACGATCATGGCGCGCCCCGAGTGGGTCTTTCTCGCTTTTCTGCGCCAGAAATATGGCATCGATTTCAAACTCATTCCGCAGACCTTCGGCCTCGGCCAGTTCGTGGCGGATCCTGAATTGATTCAGCAGGGTTTTTATATCGCCGAACCCTATTTTCTCGAGAAAGAGGGGGTGAAGACAAAGTTTCTGCACACGTGGCAGGCCGGGTATGAGCCCTACATTGTCATCGTGGGCAATCGCCCCTGGGTGGA
>RFJS01000416.1 GCA_003694825.1 Verrucomicrobiota bacterium
AGTTCGCCGGCGAGGCCGCGCGAGGAGGAGATGCCGAGCTTGCAGGTGTCGGTGCCCGGGCAGGAGACGATGTCGAAGACATTGCCCGCGCCCGGATCGCTGAGCCCGACGGCGTCGAGATCGCGGTAGAGGGCGACGACGTCGGCTTTGCTCACCCAGCGGATGACGAAGTTCTGTTCGACCGTGGTGCGGATCGTGCCGTTGGTGTATTTGCGGACGATGTCGGCGAGCGAGCGGAGCTGGTCGGCGGAGATGTCGCCGAGCGGGAGGGCGACGGTGACGGTGACGTAGCCGTCCTGACGCTGCTCGCGCAGGTTGGTGCTGAGCCAGTGGCGCAGGCGGGTTTCGCCGTTGACGGCGGGGATTTCACCGGGGGCGCGCAGCGGTGTTTCCGTTTCGGTTTCCGCGCCTTCGAGGAGGCTCGACCAGCGGGGGTCCGGGCGGAGGTTTTTGCGTTCCTCGGCGACGGCTTCGCGGAATTTTTCGATGCCCCACTTGTCGATGAGGAACTTCAGGCGGGCCTGGTTGCGGTTCTTCTTCTCGCCGTGTTTGGCGAAGACGCGGCAGACCGCCTGGGCTTCCGGAAGCATCTCTTCCACCGGCGTGAATTCGGAGAGCACACGGGCCTGGCGGGGCACGGCGCCGAGGCCGCCGCCGACCACCACCTTGAAGCCGCGGCGCGGCACGCCGTCGATTTCCCGGACCTGCGCGATGTAGCCGAGGTCATGCATGTAGGCGAGACCGCAGGCCTCGTCGGCGCAACCGCTGAAGGCGGGCTTGAACTTGCGCCCGAAGTCCTGAACGTCGGGATGGCCGAGCAGGAACTGCATGAGCGCGCGCGCAGAGGGCGTGACGTCGAACGCCTCGCCCCGGCAGACGCCGGCAAACGGGCAGCCGGTCACGTTGCGCACCGAGTTGCCGCAGGCCTCGCGCGTGGTGATCCCGACGGCGGCGAGGCGGCGCATGATCGTCGGGGTGTTGTCGATGTGGATGAAATGAAGCTGAAAGTCCTGGCGCGTGGTGATGTGGGCGATGCCGTCGGAATACTCCTCAGCGAGTTCGGCCATGACCTCGAGCTGCTCCGGCGTCATGCCGCCGTAGGGGATCTTGATGCGGAGCATGCCGGGGGCGTCCCACGCGGTGCCGGGGCCCTTGGTGGGTTTTTCGGGGTAGGGGATTTTTTTGCTTTCGGTGCCGTCGTGGCGCTGGCCGTTGTCGTAGCGCTGCCCGTAGGCGCCGCGGCGCAGGCGGGTCTCGGCGAAGACGATCTCGTCGATCTTCTCTTGTTTGCGGAGTTCGATCTCGGTTTCGAAAGTGTCGATCTCCTCGGCAAGCTGCTGCGGGAGCGAGCCTTGCAGGTGCTGTTTCCAGAGTTCGCTGGTGGATTTCATGGTTTGATGGAAAAAATGGTAGGTGGCGTTGGCGTGGAAAAAAGTGGCGTTGAAGGCGAAACGAGCGGTTGCGAAACGCACTGGAATCGCTCTAATGCGGTCTAAATAGATATTGTTTAGTCAAGATGGCAAGTAATCACGCAACGCGAGTTTACGACTCGATCCTCGATCTGCTTCCGAACGAGGAGAATCCGACGCCGCTGGTGCGGCTGCGCCGGGTCGTCCCTTTCAAGCACGCGGTCGTCTACGCCAAGCTGGAGTGGTACAATCCCTTTGGCGCGGTGAAGGACCGGGTGGCGGCAAACCTCATCCGCGACGCCGAGGAGCGCGGCATTCTCGGGCCCGGCAAGAAGCTGGTCGAGGCGACATCCGGCAACACGGGCGTGGGGCTGGCCATGATCGGCAACGCCAGGGGCTATGGCCTGGAGACGCCGCTCTCGGCGGCGATCCCGCTGGAGAAGCGCACGACGCTGCGGTTTTTCGGGACGAAGGTGGTGGAGCTGGACGACTCGCTCTGCCCGGCGCCGGGTGCTCCGGAGGGGGCGATCGCCACGGCCCGCGAGAAAGCGCAGTCGGATCCGAGCTATGTCGCGCTGGACCAGTATGCCAACGAGGCCAATCCGGGCGGCCACTACCGCACAACCGGTCCGGAGATCTGGCGGCAGACGGGCGGGGAGGTCACCCACTTCGTCGCCGGTCTCGGCACCTGTGGCACAATCACCGGGACCGGGCGCTTCCTGAAGGAGAGAAACGCGTCCGTGAAGGTGCTCGGGGTCTACCCCGAGGACGGGCACGACATCCCGGGGGTGCGGAGCAAGCGGCAGCTCGCGCAGACGAAGCTCTACTTTCCCGACGAATACGACGGCGAGGTCGAGGTGACCAACCGCGAGGCCTTCGAGATGTGCCTGCGGCTCAACCGCGAGGAGAGCATCATTGCGGGGCCGAGCTCGGGCATGGCGCTGGCCGGGGCGCTCAAACTCATCCCGGACGAGCCGGGCGTGGTCGCCGTCGTGATCTTTCCGGACAACATCTTCAAATACGCCTCCTCGATCTGCCGGCACTTTCCGGAGATGGCGCCGCCGGCGAAGCCGGGGGCCGAGGCCGCCGCGCCGAGCCGCCGCGAGCAGCTCTTCGAGGCGATGATGGAGAACCTGAAAAACCCGCATGACTCCGTGCGGGTGACGAAGCTCGCCGCGGAGCTGGCCGGCGGAGCCGCCCCGCTGATCATCGACGTGCGCCCGCCCGATCAATATGCGGAGATGCACGTGCCCGGCGCGATCAACATCCCGCAATCCGAGCTGCCGAACCGAAAACTCGAGCTGCCCGAGGATCGCGATGCGCCGATCGTCATGGTCTGCGGCATCGGCAAGTTCTCCAAGGAGACCACGCTCTTCCTCAAGTCGCTCGGCTACCGCAACGTGCGCAACCTCAAGGGCGGCATCAACGAGTGGGTCCGCAAAGGCCAGCCGACCGAAGGCTCGGGCGGAACGGTGGCGGCCGCCGCCGCTTCCCCGGCGCAGGCCGAGGGCTGAGCGCGGCGCGGTCCGCCGCTCTCCGAACCGAAGCGCGAAGAAAAAGGCCGCCAGCCCACCGGGCTGCGGCCTTTTTGCTGTCTCGGGCGGTGATCCGGCGGGCGTCCGCGCGCCGGTGGTGACACTTGCCGGAGACGGCGCCGTTCACTTCGCCGCCTCGGGGGGAAACAGCCCCTCGAGGATCGGCGTCGGGTTGCCCTGCGGATCGCGGACGGCGAAGCCGCCCATGTAGTCCCACACGGCCCAACCCCAGCCGCGGGCTTCGCAACCGGCGCGGACGGCCCCGGTGTAGGCGCGTTTCGATTCCGCCGAGGCCGGCAGGTAGGCGCCGAACTCGCCGAGCAACACCTCCCGGCCGGCGGCGTGTTCCCGCACCCAGGCTTCGACGGCGGCGAACGGCTTTTCAATGTGTTCCTCGATGGTGAGTTCGCGGCCGCTCCACTCGAGCTGCCAGGCGCCCTCTTCGAAGTATCCGGAGAGATCGGGCACAGTGCCGGGGAAGGGGATGATGGGCATGTCCGGGGGCATCGAGGCCCAGGAGGCGCGCTGGTGGGTGAAGATGAACGGCTCGTAGAAGTGGAAGGTCAGGAAGACGTTGGGGTCGTCGGTCATGTCGACGTCCTTGACGTTCTCCCAGTGGCTCCAGCGGTTGCTGGTGATGTAGATCGGTCGGGTGGGGTTGCTCTCGCGGATGGCCGCGATCATGACGCGGTTGAAGGTGTTGACCTGGTCGTTTTCGGCCGCGACCGGCTCGTTGAGCAGTTCGAAGCGCAGCCACGGACCCTCGCCGGCGTAGCGCTCGGCCACCTGCCGCCAGAAGGCGGCGACGCGCTGCATCTTTTCCGGATCGGTGAAGAGGGTGTTGTCCTGGATGTCCGGGTTGAAGTCGGCCCCCGGGAGAAAATGCATGTCGAGGATGGTGCCGAGGCCGTGCTGGCGGGCCCAGCCCATGGCGCGCTCGAAGGGCGCGGTCTTTGCCGTGTCGAGCGTGCCGTCCTCGCGCAGCCAGAGACGTCCGTCGACCGGCAGCCGCAGGTGGTCGAATCCCTGCGCGGCGATCCAGGCGACGTCCTCCTCGTCGAACCAGTCGGCGCCGTAGGTGCGGTCGCCGCCGAGCTGGGAAAGCCAGTGGCTGATGTTGACGCCGCGGCGGAAGGTGAAGGTCGTGTCGGCCGCGGCGGTGGGGGCTGACTCGGTGTCGGTTCCGGTCGTCGCCGCGTCCCGGGTGGCGGGTTTCGAGCAGGCTGTCATCGAGAGCAGAGCGGTCGCCGCGAGGGCGGCGAGAAGCGTCGGACGGGTGGGTCTTTGAGACATGGAGCGAAAGGATGCTGCGGGCGGCGGGTTTCTCAATCGGGGCGGCTGCTGAAACGTAAGAGTAGAGGGCGGCCGCTTCGCGCCGAGAGGCACCGCGCCGGTCTAACGAGACGGAGCACCGCGGCCGACGCCGGCGTTGCCGTGGCCGCGGCCGCGGGTGTGTGATGGCGGAAAAGCAAACCTGGAAACCACCGGCACGATGAGAAACGCACTTTCATTCATGGGGGCCAATCTCGTGGCCCGCGAACTCGGCTATCGGATGACGGACGGCTGGGGGCAGGGCGACGCCGCGGCGCAGGCTCACTTCCGCCCCATCGAAACCTTCGAGGCGCGCTTCGACGCGCTGCTCGGCGAGATCGCCGCCCTGGGGTTCGAGGCGATGGATCTCTGGAGCGGCCACCTGCACTATACCTGGGCCACGCCCGAGCACGTCGCCATCGCGCGGCGGCTGCTGGCGAAGCACGAGTTGCGCGTCGTGTCCTACGCGGGCGGGTTCGGCGAGAGCCTGCCGGCCTTTCGCAGCGCCTGCCGGCTGTGTGCGGAGTTGAACATCCCGATGCTCGGCGGCGGCACGCCGCTGCTGCGTTCGCGCCGGGCGGAGGTCGTCGCGGCCTTGCGGGAGTTCGGCCTGATCTTCGCCTGGGAGAATCACCCGGAAAAATCGGTCGAGGAGATCCTCGCCGCCCTCGGCGACGGGGACGAGGACATCGTCGGTGTCGCGCTCGATACCGGTTGGCTGGCGACTCAGAAGGTCGATGTGCTCGCGGCGGTGCGCGCGCTCGCGCCGCGTCTCAAGCACCTGCACCTCAAGGACGTGCTCGCGCCCCGGGCGGAGAAGACCGGGTTGATGTTTGTCGACATGGGGCACGAGACCTGCCGGCTCGGCGACGGCATCGTACCGGTCGAGGCGGTGGTGCGGATGCTTCCGGAAATCGGCTACACCGGCGTGATCACGATCGAGCACGAGCCGGAGGAGGGCGATCCGCGCGAGGCCGTGCGCGAGAGCGCCGAGCGGGTGCGGGCCTGGCAGAAAGCGCAGCGGCCGCGCTCGGGGAAGGCCCCGGTGCGCGTGGCCATCGTCGGCTGCGGCAACATCGCCGGCCAGTATGCCGAGAATGTCGCGCCCCATCCTGAGGTGGAGATCGTCGGCGCCCAGGATCTCGACCGCGCCCGGGCCGAGGCGTTTTGCGCGCGGTATGGCGGGACGGTGTATGACCGGCTCGAGGATGTCATCGCGGCTCCCGAGGTCGATGTCGTGGTGAACCTCACCATTCACCACGCCCACGTCGAGGTGATCACGAAGTGCCTCGAGGGCGGCAAGCACGTGCACTCGGAAAAGCCGATCGCCATGACCTATGCCGAGGCGAAGCGGCTCGTGGACCTCGCGGCGGAGAAAAACCTGCGCCTGAGCTGCGCGCCCATTACCTGGATGGGCGAGGCCCAGCAGACGGCGTGGAAACTCGTGCGTGACGGCAGGATCGGCACGCCGCGCGTCGCCTACGCGGAGGTCAATTGGGGTCGCATCGAATCATGGCACCCGAATCCGGGGCCGTTCTATGAGGTCGGGCCGGTTTTTGACGTCGCGGTGTATCCGCTCACCCTGCTCACGACCTGGTTTGGCCCGGCGAAGCGGGTGACTGCGGCCGGCGGCGTGGTCTACCCCGACCGCGTGACGAAGGAGGGGAAGCCGTTCACCATCACCACGCCGGAGTGGACGTGTGCCGTCGTCGAGCTGGCCTCGGGCGTTCGCGCCCGTGTGACGGCGAGTTTCTACGTGGGCTGGAACACGCGGCAGCACGGCCTCGAAGTCCACGGCGACAAGGCCATGGTCGCGCTCGACCGCTGGGATGTCTTCGACACCGGCGTGTGGTTTGCCCCGCTGGAGCAGCGCGACGGAGCCACGCGTGTGCCGCTGCTGCGCCCCGGGGTGCCGGGCATCGAGTTCGGCCGCGGCATCGTCGAGCTCGCCCAGGCCATCCAGGAGAACCGCCCGCACCGCGCCCAGGGGGCGCAGGCCGCCCACGTCGTCGAGGTCATGGAGGCCATCCATGGCTGCCTTGGCGACGGTCGGCCGCGCGCGATTCACTCGACCTTCGACGCCCCCGAGCCCATGGACTGGGCCCGGTAGAAGGTGGGGGCAGGCAGCTTGCCTGCCCATGCGCCAGCCGGCGTGAGTACGTGTGGGCAGGCAGCTTGCCTGCCCATGTATCAGTCCCTTGGAGCATGTGGGGGCGGGCAGCCTGCCCGCCCTCCCGTCAGTCTGGCCATCATCTGCGGGCAACCTGCCCCTCGACCGCCCGGTCTTCATGCGC
>RFJS01000417.1 GCA_003694825.1 Verrucomicrobiota bacterium
ATCTCCATGCCCGGGCCCTGGCCTTCGAGGGTGCCCTGTCCCCCCTGGTTGGCGCCCTGCTCATCGGTGTCGTAGATGACGAGGTTGCCCTTTTCCCAATCATCGACCACGGGCTGTTGTTGCTCTTCGATGGCCTCTTCCGATTTGGTGCGGGTGCCGTCGAAGAGGTCCGGATCCGGATCGATCTTCTTTGCGGCGTGCAGGACGGGGAGCAGGCCCGCGGCGACGGTAGTGGCGAGAGCGAGGCGAAGTGGGGAAGGGAGTGAGCAGCGGTTGGCCATGGTGACAGGGGGTTGTCGGTTGAGGCCGGCTGGCGTGGCGCGTTGGCGGCGCGTCAGAGGGCCATGCGGGTGGTGGCGATGACGGTGATCGGCGGGATCTCTTCGCCGGCGCGGACGCGGACATATTCCTTCACGTCCTCGTAGCCGCGGCGGCGGCCGACGATCTCGTAATTTCCGGGGAGCAGGGAGACCGTGGTTTCGTTGAAGCGCCCGAGGAGGCGCACGCCCATGATGGTGACGTAGGTCTTGTTGTCGGAGACGAGGCGCACCGGGACGGGACGGCTCTGAGCCTCGAGGTATTCCTTGAGCTGGATCTGTTCAGGGGTGAGGGCGAGGTAGGCGGGTTTGTTCGCCATGGCTTCGTTGAAGGAGGCGATGGCGGCCTGGAAGTTGGCCCGCTGGGCGTGGGACCGGGCATCTTCGAGGAGTTTCTCGAACTTCAGGAGGGCGCGCAGGACCTTGCCGGTGCGCAGGAGCCCCTCGGCGGCCTCTTTCTGGTCGGGCTCGAAATCGATGAGTCCGAGGTAGAGGCGGCGGGCGGCTTCCCACTGGTGTTGTTTTTCGAATTCGTAGGCCTTGGCGAGGGTCGATTCGATGTAGGCTTCGCGCTGGCGAACCCTGGCCTCGGCGAGCTGGAGTTTGAGGTCTTCGTTGTCCGGCTCGATCTCGAGGGCATCGTTGTAGGCGGCGATGACCTGGTCCCAGTTGCCCTGGGTTTTGGCGGTTTCGGCGCGGGCGAGGGCGGCATCGAAGTCACGCTTTTTGATGGCCGCTTTCATGCGGGCGATGCCGGCCTGGGCGGCGGCGGATTTGCCGTCGAGCGCAAAGGCTTTCTCGTAGGCCGCTTTGGCGCCTTCGAGGTCGCCGGTTTCCTCGCGCCCACGGGCAATGTCGAGCAGTTCGAAGACGCGGCCGATGTTTTTGGCGCGCTCGAGGCTGGCGAGGGCGTATTCGTTATCCGGTTGCATTTCGAGCGCGCGCTTGAAGGCGGCCTCGGCGGCGGGGCCATCGCCGCGGGCCAGGGCGGCCCGTCCGTCGGCAAGGGCCCGCTCAAGGGCCATTTCGACGGACTTTTCCAGGCCATCGAGGGTCTTGTGCGCCTCTTCGATCTTCTCGCGGGCGAGCGAGAAGCTGCCCTCGTCGAGGAAGGTGCGGGCGGCGCCGGCCTGGGTGAGGGCGTCTTCGTAGAGCGCGGGGGCGAGGGCGCGGAGGCGTTCGAGCCGGGCGATCTCGACGAGAAATTCATCATATTTCTCGCGGGCGATGCGCATGTCTTCGAGCATCGCGGCGAACTCGCGGGTCTCGTCCGTGACGGCCTCGTATTGCTGGACGGCGAGGCCGTAGTTGGCGTCGCCGAAAGATTTGTCCGCGGCATAGACGGCGCGCTCGATCTCGATGAGCCGATTCATGAGCGCGGGGTGGCTGCTGGGCGTCTTGCGGATTGTCTCGAGCCCCTTCATGGCGGCTTCGCGTGCGAACTCGGCCCGGGAGCGCGAGACGAAGGCGGCGCGCAGTCCCTCGTTGGCACTGAGGGAATCGACCGCGGTGGCGGCGGCGGTCCGCTGTTGCATCTGACTGATGCGGTAGATGACGAAGCCGCCGAGCAGGGCGACGGCGATCAACAGGATCCCGCCCGCCGCGAGCAGCCCGACCACCCATCGCGGCAGACGCTTTTCGGCGGAGGAGTCAACCGTGGCGTCGGAGGGTTTCCAGTCGATGACGCGGTGTTTCCTGCCCGTGGAGGGATTTTCTGCAGCCATAGAAGGTCCGTTATGCGAAGCGTCCGGTGTTTGAGGTGAAAACGACTAAACCCACGGCTCTCATATAATTACGAGAACCAAGAATTCAAAAAAATCCCTGCATTATCGCCTGTCGCGGGCTTGAGACCAAAGGTGGCTTGAGTAGGTGTATGCGACCTTGAGGTTACGAACATCAGGCATGTTCGACGCGATTTGGAAACGAGTGTTCCGTGTCGGGGTAGCGGTTTCGGTTGTCATGGCGGCCCTGCTGGTCGGCGGGACGGGCTGTTCGACGGCACCGGTCACGGGGCGTCCGATTTTCGATCTCGTGGACGACGCCGACGTCACCGCGAAGAGCAAGCAGGCCTTTGCGCAGATGAAGGCGAGCCACTGGCTCTCGACCGACCGGGCGAAAATCGAGCGGCTCCAGCGGGTCGGCGAAAGACTGGCCGAGGTGGTGTTCTGGGATGTTCCGGACGCGGAGTGGGAGTTTGTCGTCTTCGAGGCGCCGGGCGAGGTTAACGCCTTCGCCATGGCGGGCGGCAAAGTGGGCGTCTATTCGGGAACCTTCGACGTGGCGACGACCGATGCGGAGCTGGCGGTGATCATTGCGCATGAGATCGCGCATGTGACCGCCAGGCACGTCCACGAAAAGCTCTCGGAGGGGATGGTGGTCGAGGCCGGCGGGGTCGCGCTCGGTGTCGCTTCCGCCGGATACGGCGCGTTGACCAGCGCGGCGGTCACGAGCCTGTATTCGATGAGCAGCGGCGTGCTCGGATTGAGTTTCGACCGCAGCAAGGAGCGCGAGGCGGATCGGATCGGCCTGATCTACATGGCGCGGGCCGGGTATGCCCCGCGGGCCGCCATCGATCTGTGGGAGAAAATCGACCAGCTCGGCAGCGGGCGCTCGGCGCCGCCGGAGTGGCTCTCGACCCACCCGAGCCATGCCGATCGGATGGCACGGCTATACGAGTGGCTGCCCAGGGCCGAGGAAGTCTACCGGCGCACCCTTGCCGAACGGGCCCGGGCAGCCGAGGTTTTGACGGTGCCATGAGGAAGAGCAACGACGCGAAATCGCCGACGGATTTCCGCCGGACTGACAGAGTGGGGCGAGCTCTCACCGTCCTCATCGTTCTGGCGGTGGGCATCGGGCCGGCACGATCCGCCCGGGGACAGTCCTACCACGACCTGCTGCCCCCCACCTTGCCGCCAGGCGCGGTGATTGTGCAGGAGGACGAAATCGACCCGGATATCGCGCCAAACACGTCGATCGAGGAGGAGAACCGCCGGGCGGTCAATCGACCGGCACGGCTGCTCACCTCGGTCCCGCCTCAGTATCCGGATGAGTTCGAGGGGACCGGGGTGGTCGGCGAAGTCGTGATCTCGCTGCTGGTCGACCGGATGGGCCGGGCGAGCCACATCAAGGTGGAAAACTCGCCGGATCAGGCCTTCACGGACGCGGCGCTCGACGCCCTGGCCCGATGGGAGTTTCTGCCGGCCATGAAAGCAGGGCGGCTCACCAACTCGCGCGTGAGGCTCTCCATGCTCGTTTCCGAGGAGATGGGCGAGTCGTCGTATTTCGACTACGAGGGCGGTGCCATCAGCCTGGAAGGCGTGCGCTATGCGGGCGAGACGGACCGGCCGATTCAGCGGATGTATGGTCTGCGCGCGGCCTATCCGTGGGATCAACTCGTCGCCGGGCAGCCCGGGGAAGTCGTGGCGGAGTTCAGCGTGGACGCCGACGGGCAGCCCTACGATTTCGAGGTTCTCGAGTCGACCAACCGCGCCTTCAGCCGGGCCGCGGAGGCGGCATTGCTGCAGTGGCGGTATTCGCCGGCGTTGAAGGAGGGGCGGCCGGTGATCGCGCGGCTGCGCTACCGTGTCTCCTTCCAGATCGGAGACTACGCGCCCGAGGTGCTCGCTCTGGCGCGGGCCCTCGATAAAGGCGACTACAGTGGGGTGACTCCGGCGAACGCGCTCGATGAACAACCGCGGGTGTTGCGGGCGGTGACACCCGTGCTGCCGACCGAACTGGAGCGCCGCGCCGGGCGCCGAAAGGTCAAGATCAACCTCGTCATCACCGAGGACGGCGAACCGCTCATTCCGCGGATTGAATCCGCCCCGAATCCATTGTTCGGCTATGCCGCGCTGACCGCGATCAACTACTGGCGTTTCGCGCCGGCGATCAAGGACGCCCAGCCGGTTCGGGTCAACGTCACCCTGCCGCTTACCTTCTGAGCCGAAGGCACATCGGCTGAAGAGGGGACACGACCCGCGGGTCGCAGGCCGAATGCGGGGGCGCAGGGCGGGGAGGGGCGATTGGCTGGTGGCCGCCGGCACCCGGGAAACGTCGGTGGAAGTGGTTGACCTGCAATAAATGGCCAAGCATGAACATCGCCAAACTATCCCCTTGTTGGCCGTTTTCCCGCATCCTACGATACCGATACCGGGGAAACAGCGCAGCGATTGATGGACGAACGAACGAAAGAAGAATTCATCCTTCAGGGCATCGGGGCCTCTCCCGGGATCGCCCATGGGCGCGCTTTTGTCGTCGCGGCGAGTGAACTCGAGGTGCCCGTCTATCAGATCGACGAATCGCAGATCGAGGGGGAAATCGAGCGTTTCGAACAGGCCCTGGTCGCGACCCGCAAGCAGATCCAGGCCGTCCAGGCGGAGATCGAGAAAAACCTCGGCGAGGACGAAGCGCGGATCTTCGACGCCCATCTGCTCGTGCTCGAGGACCAGGCACTCATCGGTGAGACGATCCGCGAACTCAACACCACCCGCCGCAATATCGAGGTCTGCTTCCGCGACGTGGCCAACCGCTACATCGCCGCCTTCGGCCAGATCGACGACGAATACCTGCGTGAGCGTGCGGCAGACATCCGCGATGTCGTCGAACGCGTCCTGCATAATCTCACCGGCCGGGCCATCGCCAAATTATCCGAGGTGGCCCGCGACCGCATCCTCTTCACCCACAATCTCAGCACCTCCGACTCGGCCGGCCTCGATCAGAGCGGTATCCTCGGACTGGTGACCGATACCGGCGGGCGCACCAGCCATGCCGTCATCATGGCCCGCTCCATGAAGATCCCGGCCGTGGTCGGCGTGGAAAATGCCACCAGCCGCGTGCAGCACGGGGATTGGGTGATCGTCGATGGCTACGACGGCCTCGTCATCGTCAATCCGTCGGAGAAGACACTCTTCCGTTACGGCAAGCTCCAGCTTCACCGCAAATCCATCGAGAAAAAGATCCTCGCCGCCGCCCATGAGCCGGCGGTGACTCTCGACGGACAACGGGTCTCTCTGGTGGCGAACATCGAGAACATCCTCGAACTCGAAAGCGCGGCCAGCTCCGGCGCCGAGGGCGTCGGGTTGTTTCGCACCGAGAACCTCTTCATGCAGACCGAAGTCTTCCCGTCGGAAGACATGCAATGCGAGGTCTATCGCAAGGCCGCCGAGTTTTTCGGCGACCGTCCCGTGATCATACGCACCATGGACATCGGCGGGGACAAGCCGGTGAAATGGGCGAGCTTTCGCTCCACGCCGGAGGCGAACCCCTTCCTCGGGTTCCGCGGCATCCGCTTCTGCCTGGAAAACGCCGTGCTCTTCAAAGACCAGCTCAGGGCGATTCTCCGCGCCTCCGCGCACGGCAACATCAAGGTCATGTTCCCGATGATCTCGGGGACCGACGAGCTCGATCGCGCCGTGGCGATGCTCGAAGAGGCGAAAGAGGAACTCCGGCGCAAGGGCATCCCCTTCAATCAGAAGATCGAAGTCGGCAGCATGATCGAGATTCCCGGGGCGGCGCTCACCTGTGACCTGCTCGCCGGCAGCTGCGACTTTTTCAGCATCGGGACAAACGATCTGATTCAATACATGCTCGCCGTCGATCGGGTGAACCCGCGCACCGCGCATCTCTATCAGCCGGCCCACCCGGCCGTATTGCGGATGCTCAGGATCATCTTCGACTCCGCGCGCAAGACGAAGACGCCGGTCTCCGTCTGCGGCGAAATGGCGGGCGACCCGCTCATGGCGCCGATCCTCCTCGGTCTCGGCGCGGATCAGCTCAGCGTCGCGCCGTCGAGCCTGCCCACGGTCAAATACCTCGTGCAGCACATGAAGCTCGCCGACGCGCGCAAGCTGGCCCGGGACGTGCTTCGGGTCGACGATCCGCGCAAGACCATCGAACTCTCCCGCGCCTTCTTCACCCGGCACCTCGGCGCTTTCGCTTCAGAATTGATCTGACCGAAGATCGAAGCGACGGGGGAGGTGCCGCGGGACGACGAGCGTCTCGCCGCGGGCTCACGGCGGCCCGGCGCGATCGCGAAGGCCCTGACCGGGCGAGCGGCGATCAACGGCGCACTCCCGTGCCGAGAATCGTTTCGAAAAACGGCTCCACCGTCTCGCGGGCGACCGTCGACACTTCGATGTTCTGAAAACCGGCCTCGCGGAGCATTTGCCCCAGCGCGCTCTCGCGAAAGCCGAGCCAGAGATCCGCATACATCTCGCGGGCCTTCTCGAAGTGGTGGGCCTTCAGATCGAGGACGATGATCTGCCCGCCCGGGCGCAGGATGCGATACGCCTCGCGGATGGCGACCTGCGGGTGTCGGGCGTGGTGCAGCGCCTGGCTGAGCAGCGCGAGATCCACGGACTGATCGGGCAGAGGCACCGCCTCGATATCGCCAAGCTTGTATTCCAGGTTCGCCAGGCCGTTCTTCTTCGCCAGCTCCTTGCCGACCTCGCACATGCGTGTGGAGCTGTCGATACACCAGACCTTCTCGGCCCGACGGGCGAGCAACTGGGAAATCATGCCCTCGCCGGCTCCGAGGTCGGCCACGGTAATCCGCGGGACGAGGCGCAGGAGCATGTGGCCGATCGCTTCCCAGGAGCGCCCCGGGCAGTAGTTGCGCCCGAGCCGCCCCGCGATCAGATTGAAATACTGCTCGGTCACCTGGCGCCGCTTGTTGAGGATGTGCTCGAGGTTTTCCCGGTCCTCGAGAATCTCCGGCTGGTTGGCGGCGGCTTCGCGCGCGGCCTCGATCACACGGCGGTCCTGCTCGCCGAGCCGCGGATTGAGCGAGTAATAGGCTTTCTTGCCTTCCCGCCGGTCGGTGACGAGCCCGGCCTTGCGCAAGAGCGCGAGCTGCGAGGAGATCCGGCTCTGACCCATGTCGAGGATCTCCTGCATCTCTGCCACGGACAGCTCCTCTTCGGCGAGGAGGGCGACGATGCGGAGCCGCGTGGGATCGGCGAGGATTTTGAAAACTTCCCAGGGTGCGCTCATGAATGCAGGCAGGTTTCGAGCAAAAACCGGCGAGCCGCCGTCGCCGAGCAGAAAAAGGCCGGCCCGCGGGACGGGCCGGCCGTGAACGAAATTATAAACGCCGTGCCAGGACGAGCGAGCGGGCCGGCGCTCAGCCCTGCGCCTCGTCGACGTAGCGGCGGATGCCGACGATCTCGACCATGTTTTCGTGGTCGCCGATCCGCACGCTGACCTGCTCGCCGATGCGGTGGGTGAGCAGGCTGGCGGCCAGGGGCGTCTTGTAGGAGATGATGTGCTTCTCCGGATCGCTGTCCCAGGCGCCGAGGATCGTGTATTCGAGCTGCTCGCCGGTATTCAGATCCTTGAGCGTGACGATCGTGCCGATGCCGACCTGATCGGTTGTGGCATTCTGGAAATCGGTGACCTGGGCGCGGGCGAGTTCGCGCTCGAGCTGGGCCCGTTTGGCCAGGAGCACGGACTGATCCTGCTTGGCCATCTTGTATTCGGAGTTCTCGCGCAGGTCGCCGTGTTCGCGGGCCGCGGCGATGGCGCGGCTGTTTTCCGGGATTTTCTTCTGAATGATCTCCTGCAGCTCGGCGGTGCGGCGGTCGTGGCTCTCCCGGGAGACGAGCAGGCGCTCTTCGCGCTCTTCGGCTTCACCGGCCACGAGGCTCTGGATCGTCGGGAACTGCTTGATGAAGCGGGCCAGGAGCGACTTTTTCGTGAGCTCTTCGAAACCCTGGTTGAGCAGCAGTGTGTTGGCGAGGTCGCGGGCCGTCTCGGCATCGGCTTCCGCGAGCAGGTCGGTGATGAGCTCCTGGTCGTCGGAAAGCTCTTCGGCGAGCGGGATGCGGCGGGTGCCGGCGGTCTGCAGCGCCTCGTAGTCGATGGCGAAAAAGATCGAGCTGAGCAGGCGGGGAGCGATGAGGTCGCCGATGATCTTCCGGAAGCGCTTCGAGTTGCGGTTCTTGACGATCCACAGCAGCAACGGAGCGCGCAGGTTCTGCTCGGTCTGCCAGCGCTTGAGCGTGTCGAGGATCTCTTCGGCGAGATCGTGCTCGAGGAGGAAGTTGATGCAGTCGGAGGTGAACTTTCCGGAGGAGGTCTTGAGGAGGTTGAAGGCGACTTCCTTCCACTCGGCCGGGAACGCCTCGACAATCACCTCGAGTACCCGCGACTGGTAGGCGGCGGGCAGTTCAGCGACGACCTCGGGCAGTTCCCGGGCTTCGGCGACCAAGGAGGCGGTCGTGGGGTCGAGCTGCCCGGGGTCGCGACCCAGCAGCCGGGCGAAGTCATCGCGGACGATGGCGGCATGCAGCCGCTCCGCCTCGGTGAGCTGCCGGCTCTCGCGAACGATTGCGTCGAGGGTTTCGAGCACTTCACCGAGCGGATCGCGGAAGTCGGCGTTCTCTTTGGCGGCCTGGAAGAGCTTTTCGGCGAGGCCGACTTTGCGGCGCGGCGAGCGCGTGCTCTTGAAGTCCTGGAGGATCTCCTCTTCCATGCTCACCGGCTCCTCGCGCAGCACGTAGACGCCAGTCTTGCGGGCCGGCGAGGCAATCCGCGGATCGCGGGCGATTTCGCGGCGGGCGCGCGTCCACCAGCGCTTGAAGGCGCCTTCGCCCACGACACGCGTGAGGACGGACTCGACCTCGACACCGGTGGCCGCGTTGTTCGGATACTGCTTGAGCAGCTCCACGAGAAGGTCCGCGGGCCGCTTGTCGATCATCTCCTGGATGACCTCGGGCTCGGTCTGCTTGCGCACGAGGATGTGATCGTCCGCGAGCACCTCCATCGTGTTGAGGCAGAAGGCCGGGTCCATCTTGTGCCCCGGCTTGTCGACAAAATCGATGATGAGCTTTTGATCGCCCGCATCGTAATCGCGGATCTGTCCGAAGCCCCAACTCCGGTGGATGCAGTAGCTTCCCGCCTTCATGGCGGCGAGCTTGTCCCGTTTGGACTTCAGCTCGGGTTTTCTGGAAATCAGCTCCTGGACGGCGTCCTCATTCATATCGCTTTTTCGTGTGTAAAGGATCAGTAGAGGGACGAAGTGAGTGCGATGTCAATGAGTGTCTGGACACGGGCCTGCCGGCTGGTTTCCCGGTATCTTTCTGAAGGGAAACGGCTTGACCATCTGCTGGAAGCGGGGAGCGCCAATCTCGAGCCCGGGGAACGGCGCCGCTGCCGTTTTCTCGTCTACGGCGTGGTGCGTCATCTCGCCCTCCTTGACGCGGCCCTCAAGGCGCATCTGCGGCGCCGGCCGCGTCCGCTGTTGCGGGCGGTGCTGCTGGTCGGCGCGTATGAGCTGCTCGAAGATCCGGAGGCGACGCCGAGGATCGTGCATCACGCGGTCGGTCAGGCCCGGCTGTTGCTCAGTGCGCGGGAGGCGGGTCTGGTCAACGCCGTGTTGCGGCGAAGCGCGATAACGCTGCGCGAGTGGGCGTCGGACCGGGACGAGGGCCCCTCGGCGATGGCGCGGCGGTTCAGCCATCCCGAATGGATGGTGCGCCGGTGGCTGGCGGCCTGGGGAAGCGAGGCGACAAAGGCACTGCTGGCGTGGAACCAGCGGCCGGCCGCGACCCACGCGCGAGTGGTCGGCGGGCGGGACCGGACGCCGCTGCCGCCCTTCTTTCGGGAAACGCCGTGGCCGGGCTTTTTCCGGCTGGAGCAGGCCGATTGGGAGGTGGTGGAGCGCATGTTGCGAGCCGGCGAGATCTACCTGCAGGATCCGGCGACGCGCCTCGCTCCGGAGGCGATGGCGGCTGCGCCGGGCGAGGTGCTTCTCGATCTTTGTTCGGCCCCGGGAGGGAAGGCCCTGCAATTGGCGGAAGCCGTGGGGGAGGAGGGCCGGGTGGTTGCAGGCGACCTGGCCGGCCCGCGACTGGAGCGACTGAAGGAAAATGTCGCGCGGCACGCGCCGGGCCGCATCGAAGTGGTGGCGCTCGACCTCGGGCAGCCACTGCCGGCCCAGCTCGAGCGGGCGGGGCAGCCGACCGTATTCGCCGGCGTCCTCGTCGACGTCCCCTGCAGCAACACCGGCGTGCTCCAGCACCGGGTCGACGTCAAGTGGCGGCTCCGCCCCGAGGACATCCCGGCTCTGGCGGAAACCCAGCTGCGGATGCTGCGTCACGCCGCGGCCGTGGTGGCGCCCGGCGGGCGCCTGGTCTACAGCACCTGCAGCCTCGAGCCCGAAGAGAACGCCGGGGTGGTCGAGCGTTTCCTCGCTGAGAGCGACGGGGCCTTTGCGCTCGAGCAAGCCGTCCGCAGCCTTCCCTGGGAGTCGGGGTGCGATGGAGCCGGCGTCTTTCGGTTGCGGCGACGCGAGGCATGAACATGAAGCGCGGATTGCCGAGGCAGGTTTTCGGCTCGCCACCGGCGCGGCTCTCGGCGTTGGTCTG
>RFJS01000418.1 GCA_003694825.1 Verrucomicrobiota bacterium
ATCTCGATGGCCTGGGCGTTCTCGATCATGCGCGGATGGCGTTCGAGGTAGCGTTGTTCGAGAAGGGCGCGTTCCGCCTGCAGGTCGTTGAGCCTGGCCTGCAGTTCGGCGACGCCCCGGAAATCGGCAATGTAGCGGATGCCGGTGAGGTCGCGCCCCTCTTTCTGGAAGGCCTCGACCTGGCGAAGGGCACTCTCGAGCTCCAGGCGCTCATTCTTGGCTTCGTTGCGCTCATTGCTGATCGCTTCGAGTCGGGCGGCGATGACGTTCTGGTTCTCGAGGAGGGAGACGGTGTTGTATTTCTCGCGATAGTCCTGGAGGCGCTGCTGGGCTTCCTCGTATTGCTTGCGCAGTTTTCGTTCCTCCTCCTCGAGGAAAACGAGGGCGGAATTGGCGCCAGATTCGGCGCGGGCGAGGTTGTATTCGATATACCGCGATGCGTAGCGGTCGGCGATGAGTTTGGCGGCCTCGGGGGAGCGGTGGAATGCGCGGATTTCGAGGATCGGCGTGTCGCGCCGCTCGGCGATCTCGATGGAGGTGGCGAGAATGGCCTCGACCGAAAGCTGCTCGCCGGGCGCCAGCTCGGGATCGAGGTAGGGAGCCCGGATGAGTTCGACCTCCTCCGGCGTGAAGCTGGCGGCGACAAAGTTGCGGAAGGAACCGCTCTGAAGCTGTTCGATGTGTGTCGCGAGGTTGATCGTGTCCCCAACGAGAGCAGGGCCGACGGGGCGGATGTCGAGGACCTGTGTCGGGGGCTCAAAGATCAGGGTCGTGCTGGTGGCGTAGACGGGCGGCCGCGTCATCTGATAGGCGGCGATACCGCCCGCCACGATGAGCGCGGCAAGCAGGCCGTAATACCAGCGCTCGCGGAACATGATGAAGTAGTCCTTGACCGAGCGAACCACCGGTTGGGCGCGGGTGTTGGGAATGGGCTGCGGGCGGCGGCGCCGCCGGGGCGCGTTCGGAGAGTGTTGTCCGCGAGGAGGGTTGTTCATGGTGTTCGAACTCGTTGTCCGTTGGCAGGGAAAAGGGTCAGAAGATCGCTTCTTCGACAAAGATGGTGTCGCCGGGATAGACATACACCGGCTTTACGTCGGTCTTTCGCCCGCTGATCATTTCTTCGACGTTGACGGTCTCGATCCGGGGGCGGCCGTCTTCGCCGATGCGGGTGATGCGCACCCGGTTCTTCCGGGCGATTTTCGTGAAGTCTCCGGCGCGGGAGATGGCATCGATGATGTCCATGCGGGTCATTTCCGGCGGAAATTCGATCGTGCCGGGCTTGGCCACGGCGCCGAGGACTCTGATCTCGCGGGGCGCGTATTCGAGCACGCGCACGGTCGCCATGGGACTGCGGAGAATGCGCTCTTTGACGTAGAGATCCTCGATGAAACGCTCCGCTTCGCGGACGGTCTTGCCCGCGATGGCGACTGTGCCGATGTAGGCGAGACGGATCTGCCCTTCGGCGTCGATGCGCTGCACCGTTTTGAGGTCCGGCTCGTCGAAGATGGAGATCTCGACCTGGTCGCGGATGGAGAGGCGGTAGTTTGGATCCGCTTTGGCGTCAGTGTCGGCCTGCTCCTGGGCGAAGCCGGTGCCCGGCACGAGCGCGAGCAGGAGGAGATGGACGGCGAGCCGCAGCGTGGAGCGGAGAGAGGAAGGTCGGTTATGGGCCATCTGAACGAAAGGAGGTTGGCACTTGGGTGAGCGGTATGGCGTCACCGCCAGAGGGTCGCCATGCCGACGATGCGGCCGATGGCAGCGGGAGCGGCATCGCCACGACGGTTTCGGCATGGGACGAGAAATGCAGTCAGGTTCATGGTTTTCGAGCGGATCATTGCAGGTTCGCGGCGGAACTGCAATCAGGGGGTGGTTTCTCGAGAACCCGGGAAATCCGGATGTCGAGCATCAGGCAATCCCCGAGTGCGGGTCTGCGGGGTATCGTGAGCAGGGCGGTGTGCCCCGCGGGTATGCGGTTGCTCGTCCATCCAGTGTCTATTGGCGTCCGTTCGGTCCTTCGGCGCGGGCCGTCGGCGACTTTAAGGAGGATTCCCTAATGCGGATC
>RFJS01000419.1 GCA_003694825.1 Verrucomicrobiota bacterium
CGACCGGGATCGACACCACCGACTACGACCGTCCCTTCCACATCGACGACATCGGCTTCAACCTCACCGACGACTTCCACGTCTACGGCCTCGAGTGGACCCCGGAAGTCTGCCGCTTCTACGTCGACGGCCGCCTCGTGCGCACCGCCGACACCCTCGACTTCAAAATCGGCATCAACATCCTCGTCGGACTCGAATTCAACAAATGGCTCTCCGGCAAGGAAGCCTCCGAAGTCGTCGACAGCGACATCGAGCGCGGCGGCGCCCCCGTAAACTACCTCGTCGACTACGTGCGCACCTGGATCCAGCCGGAGCGCGAGCCGCGTATCCTCTACGTGGATGCCGTCAACGGCAGCGACGAGGCCTCCGGTCTCTCCTGGGCCGAAGCGAAAAAGAGCATCAACCGCGCCGTCGCCGACGCCCTCGCCGGCGACACCATCTGGGTCGCCGGCGGCACCTATCCCGATCACATCTCCATCCACGGCGTGCGCAACCTGCGCATCCTCGGCGGCTTCCAGCCCGGCGCCACCGACGCCGCCGAGCGCGACCCCGCCGCTCATCCGGTCATCGTCGACGCCGTCTTCGGCCACGCCGGCCTCAGCGTCACCAGCACCGAAAACGTCGTCCTCGACGGCCTCACCTTCCGCGGGACCACCCGCAGCTGGTCCGCCGGGCTCGACCTCAAGGGCCCCATCCCCGATCTCACCCTCCGCCGCTGCGACATCCTCGAAAACACCCCCGCCGACGGCGCCGGCGGCGGCTGTTTCATCGCCGCCGACAACGGCCCCATCGCCGTCTCCTTCGAAAACTGCACCTTCGCCGACAACAGTGTCCTCGGCGCCTATCCCTCGGGCGGCGCCGTCGCCGGCCGAGGCACATTCACCGCCCGCTTCCACGGCTGCCGCTTCCTGCGCAACACCGCCAGGGCCGCCGGCGGCGCCATCAACCTCGCCAACAGCGGCTCGCTCATCCACCTCTCCAACTGCCTCTTCGTCGGCAACCGCGTCCTCGACGGCCTCGCCACGATCGAGGCCACCAGCGGCAGCCTCCTCGTGGACAACTGCACCTTCCACACCGCCAACAAGGCCCACCTGCGCCTCACCTCCGCCGGCTCCATCGCCGCCCCCGCCCGCGTCACCAACACCCTCTTCACCGGCGCGGCCGGCACCGCCCTCGATCTCTCCGGACTCCCCGAGCCCACCCACACGCTCCTGCGCAACTGCCTCTTCGACGCCAACGGCACCCACGTCCGGTATACCGCCGCCCTCCAGAGCGCTGACGCCATCAACGCGCTCACCTTCGCCGAAGCCAACCAGGTCGCCGACCCACTCTACACCGATGCCGACGCCGGCGATTTCACCCTCACCGCGGCCTCCCCGGCCATCGATGCCGGCACCATCGATACCGCGCCGCCCATCGACATCGCCGGCCTGCCCCGGCCGATCGGCGGCGCTCCGGACATCGGCGCGCACGAGCGCTACCTCGCCCCACCGTCCCGCTACCGGCTCGTCAACATCTCCACCCGCGGCATCGTCGGCGAAGGCGACTCGAAAATGATCGGCGGCTTCGTCGTCAACGGCACGCAGCCAAAGACCGTCCTCATCCGGGGCATCGGCCCGAGCCTCGGCGCCCTCGGCGTGGCCAACACCATGGACGACCCCGTCCTGCACCTCATCCGCGACGGCCTCACGCCCACCCCCGTCGCCGAAAACGACAACTGGGAACAACAGCCCGACGCCACCGCCATCATCGAGGCCAGCCGCTTCGTCGGCGCCTTCCCGCTAGCCGCCAACAGCCGTGATGCCGCGCTCCTCATCACCGTCGCCCCCGGCTCCTACACCGTCCACCTCGAAAACCGCGGCACCCAGCCCCACGCCGTCGGACTGATTGAGGTTTACGAGTTTCGTTGAAGATTGCATACAATCCCACCGACACCCGCTTCCTCGCGCGGCCGGCCCTCCCCCGGCCGCGTTTCGTATCCCAGCGTTCTCCCTGCACTCGCCCATGAAAATCACCGCCATCACCCCCTACGTCTCCTGGGTCGGTTTCCGCAACCAGCTCCTCGTGAAAGTCGAGGCCGACGACGGCTCCTACGGCTGGGGTGAGTCCGGGCTCTCCTCGTGCGAATTCGCCGTCGAAGGCGCGATCAGGCACTTCCGCGAGTTCCTCCTCGGCCGCGACCCCCGCCGCATCGGCGCCCTCTGGCAGGAAATGTACCGGGGCGCCTACTTCGAAGGCGGGCGCGTCCTCACCGCCGCCATCTCCGCCATCGACATCGCCCTGCACGACCTCGTCGCCCGGCACCTCGGCGTGCCGGTTTATCAACTACTCGGCGGACGCCAGCGCGACCGCGTCGAATGCTTCGCCTGCATCCCCGGCCACCTCCCGGCCGGGGAGATCCCCGACGCCGCCCGCCTCCTCATGCGGGAAGGCTGGACCTCCTTCCGTCTCGGCATGGCGGATGCGCAAAGCTACGCCGAACAGCCGCAGGATCAGGTCGGCCCGCCCGTCAGCACCTACGATGTCCACGAAGCCATCGACCGCACCACCCGGGCCATCCTCGCCGCCCGTGAAGCCGCGGGCCCGCGCGCCGTCATCGGCTGCGACGCCCACCACCGCCTCACCGTCGCCGAAGCCGCCTCCTTCCTGCAGAAGCTGCCCGACGGCGCCCTCGACTACATCGAGGAGCCCATCCGGGCCGAATCGCCCGAAGCCTATGAGGCCCTCCGGCGCATGACCCGCATCCCCTTCGCCATCGGCGAGGAGTTCTCCAGCAAATGGGCCTTCAAGCCCTTCATCGAACGCAACCTCCTGCAATACGCCCGCATCGATGTCTGCAACGTCGGCGGACTGACCGAATCGATGAAGGTCGCCGCCATGGCCGAGGCCAACTACATCGACCTGCTCCTCCACAATCCGCTCGGCCCCATCTGCATCGCCGCCTCGGTCCACCTCGGCGCGGCCGTCCCCAACTTCGCCTGGCTCGAATCCCGGCAATCGCCCACCGAAGCCCTCAGCACGATCGACGACGCGATCTTCCCCGTGCGCCTCCACCTCGAGGGCAACGGCTACCCGGTCCCCGAAGGCCCGGGCCTCGGCGTCGAGGTCAACGAGGACATCCTCAAAAGCCAGCCGCCCCGCCCCTGGGAGGCGCCCCGCTTCCGCAAACCCGACGGCGGCTACACAAACTGGTAGCCGCCAGCCCGTCCGCGGCCGCCCGCCTCCCTCGCCCGCCGTCCGCCAGCGGCGGGCGCACGCGCTCGCGATCAGCATGGCCCGCACCGGGCTTCCGACATTTCCGACGCGCCTCGCGGCAGGCGGCCGTGCTTGCTTGCCATCCACGCGCCGCTGCGTGAAGCATGCACACACGCGGAACACTCATCCCGCCCGACTGATCCGAACTCACAACCATGCGCCGACGTCCGAAACTGCCTCTCGGGGCCGTCCATCGTGGCCACCGCGTCAAGCGGCGGCGCGGTCCATGGTGGCGGCGCCCCGTCCTGTTGCTCCTCTCCGCCGTCTTCGCCGGAGCCGCCGGATGGTATCTGCTGCGCGGCCGATCCGGCGACCTGCCCTCCCCGGCCACCCTCGTCCCCATCCCCGCCGCAGACACCGAGGCGGGGCCGGCCGAGGCTTCCGTCGATCCGCTCGACACCGCCGCCGAAGCCGGGGACCTCATCCCCATCTCCGAGCCCGTTCCCACCGAAATCGAGGCGCCGTCCGCTCCGCCCCCCTCGCCCGTCTTCGCCCCCGGCGAGAAAAACTTCCGGCCGCGCCCGCCGCGCGACGTCTTCGAGGCCCAGATCGCCCTCACCCGCGACGGCCTCAGCCCCGGCGCCATCGACGGCGCCTGGGGGCGCATCACCCGCAACGCCGTCATCGCCTTCCAGCGCAAACACGGCCTGCGCGTCACCGCGCAGCTCGACACCAAGACCCGCGACGCGCTCCTCATGGTCGAGTCACCGCTCACCACCTACGAAATCACCGCCGAGGATTTCGTGCGCCTGCGTCCGCTCCCGAAAGGGTGGGTCGAGCGCGCCGCCCTCGACCGTCTCGACTACTCCAGCATCCTCGAACTCGTCGCCGAAAAACACTGGACCCACCCCAACCAGATCAAGCGGCTCAACCCCGACATCGACTGGGACAAGGTCACCACCGGCACCCGCGTCATCGTTCCCCGCGTCTTCCGCCGCAAACCCGCCACGCAGCCGGCGCTGATCGTCATCCACCTCGCGGAAAAAACCCTCCAGCTCTACGACGCCAACTCCCGCCTGCTCGCGCATTTCCCGTGCAGCATCGCCCGCCGCGTCGAAAAGCGGCCCGTCGGCGAACTCGCGGTCGAAGAAGCCGCGCGCGATCCCAACTACACCTTCGATCCGGAAAACTTCCCCGATTCCGCCGAAGCCCAGCGCATCGGCCGCAAGCTCGTCCTGCCACCCGGTCCCAACAACCCCGTCGGTGTCGCCTGGATCGGCCTCAACCTCCCCGGCTACGGCATCCATGGTACTCCGGAGCCCGAGCGCGTGGGTCGTCCCGAATCCAGCGGCTGCTTCCGCCTCACCAATTGGGACGCCCGCTTCCTCGTCGACCTCGTCTACGTCGGGATGCGCGTGCAGGTCGAACCCTGACCCCGCTCTCCGGCGGCCGCGCACCCGCCCCGCGCCGCGCTTCACGCCGTGGCGTGCGCCTTCAGCAACTCCAGCGGCACGATCTCCAGCGCCCGCTCATGCGTCGCCGCCAACACCACCGGGGCCGCCACGCCGGCCCGGCACGCCTGCAGCCACCGCGCGGCACACACGCACCAGCGGTCTCCGGGCTGCAACCCGGGAAACCCGAACTCCGGGCGCGGCGTCGAGAGGTCGTTGCCCACCGAGCGGCTATACGCCAGAAATGCCTCCGTCACCTCCACGCACACCGTGTGCGATCCCGCGTCCTCCTCGCCCGTGTGGCAGCAGCCATCCCGGAAAAACCCCGTCAGCGGCTCCATGCTGCAGGGCTTGAGCGGTCCGCCCAAAACGTTTCGCGCATACCTCGTCGACATGCCTGCACCGTGCTCGTCGGCGCGTCCAAACGCAAGCACCGCACCGGCCCGCCGCGCCGCCGTGACACCGCCCCCATCCCTTTCCATCCGGCGCACCTCGGGCTTGTCACCCACCCCGGCCCGGCCGAATGCTCCCCGGCCGACACCAACGTCCGCCTCCCATGATCGACTCCGCCGCCTTCCGTCACCGCCGCGCCCGCATCGCCGACAGCCTGCCCCTCGAAAACGCCCTCCTGCTCGTCGCCGCCGGCGATCCCATCCCGCTCCCCGAAACCAGCGACCAGCACTACCCCTATCGCGCCCACGCCGACTATCGCTACCTCGCCGGCATCGAGGCTCCCGGAGCCGTCCTCGCCTTCGACCCCGCCGACGGCCCCGAAAGCGGCTGGGTTTCCTTCGTGCCACGCGTCACCGCCGATGAACGCATCTGGGAAGGGCGCCGGCAACCGCCGGGCCGCCCCATCGACGAGCTCGCCGCCTGGCTCGAAACCCGCACCGGGCGCCCGATCTGCAACCTCGGAGCCCGGCTCCCGGATCTGCCCGCCAGCGCCGAACTCGAAGCCGCGTGCCGCCAGGCACTCCTGCATGCCCGCCGGCCCAAGGACGCCGAAGAAATCGCTCTCATTCGCCGGGCCGTCGAAGCGACCGCCGCCGGCTTCGCCGCGCTCCCTGCCCACGCCCGCGCCGGCCAAACCGAGCGGGCCATCCAAATCGAACTCGAGGCCGCCTTTTTCCGCCACGGAGCCGACCGCACCGGCTACGATACCATCGTCGCGGCCGGCCCCGACGCCGCCGTGCTTCACTTCCCTCCCGGCCCGCGAACCGCCGCCCCGGGAGACTTCCTCCTCATCGACGCCGGCGCCGAAGTCCAGCGCTACGTCGCCGACGTCTCCCGAACCTTCGTCATCGGTTCGCCCACCCCACTCCAGCGCGACCTCCACCAGCTCGTCCTCGAGACCGAACTCGAGGCCATCGACCGGTGCCGGCCGGGCGTGGAGTGGCGCGACATCCATCTCGGCGCCGCCCTGCGGCTCACCGCCGGCCTCGTCGACCTCGGCCTCCTCCGCGGCGAGCCGGCGAGCCTCGTCGAACAGCGCGTCCACCTGCTCTTCTTCCCGCACGGCATCGGCCACATGGTCGGCCTCGGCGTGCGCGACGCCAGCGGCACCGCGCCCGGCCGGCCCAAATCCTCCGATCCCGCCCTGCGCGCCCTGCGCTGCGACTTTCCCCTCGAGGCCGGCTACGTCATGACCGTCGAGCCCGGCCTGTATTTCATCCCGCCGCTGCTCGACGATCCCGAGCATCGACGCCGGCACCGCGACACCGTCAACTGGGAGCGCGTCGACCGCTGCAAACACCTCGGCGGCATCCGCATCGAGGACAACATCCTCATCAAACCGGAAGGTCCGCCGGAAATCCTCACCGCCGCCATCCCGCGGCACCTCATCGCCCTGCCGGCCTGACCCGCCGCCGTGGCGCTGGCACCGCCCCGCCGGCGCCGCCCTCCCGTCCCTACGCGCCGCCGGCGCCAAACGCCCCCGTCCGCAGAAAGCGCAGCGTCAGCGCGATCGCCTCCGGCGAGCGCATGATCAGCGGATGCGTGGTGTGAATCACCACGTGATCCTTCATCCCCTCCAGCCGTGTCGACGCCACGGATACCTTGCCATCGTCGCGACCGGGCAGATACAATAGGCTGTTGATCCAGTTGACCGACCGGTCTCCCGCGATAATCCCGACCTCGAAGTCCGCCGGACCGAGCCACCGGACGATCGCCTCCGCATCCGTGCCGAGCTGCCGCCCGGCGGGACCGTTGATCCACTCAAACAAACGCCAGTCGCGCAGGTGGTCGACGACCTCGCTCCCCCCGTTGGGCGGCCCCAGCATCACCACCCGTCCCAGGTTGGCCGGCCGGTGCCGGCGCAGCCACGCGCGCACGAGGATCCCGCCCATGGAGTGCGTCACGAAGTGCACGCGCCGCGCATCCCGCGCCGCCGGCCGGGCCAGCGCCGCCCCGATCGCCGACTCCGCCAGCTCGACCACGCCCGCTCTTGTCGAGGGATAGTCGACATTGTCCACGCTATAACCCGCCCGGCGCAAGGCCCGCGCCATCGGCTCCATGCTGCGGGCGCTGCGCGCGAGTCCGTGCAGGAGGATGACATGTTCCCCGGGAGCGGCCCGCGCGGGCCCGACGGCCACCCGCGACGCCCGGCGAAAGACGGAAAACGGCGCCCGCCAGCGCATCACGACCGTGCCAGCACCTCCACGGCATCACCGGCCGCCACCCGGCCGGCCGCGACAACCCGGGCGAAGAGCCCGCGCAACCGGCGCTCCCGGTTCTCCGGAGCACGGATCCAGGCGAGGACGTCCTCGCCGTAATGCCGGGCGAACTTCGCGCACCCGTCGTTCTCGATATCGGAGACCTCGATCACCGCCGTGCCGACCCGCAGCCGGGCGCCGACCGGAAGATTTCCCGCGGAGAGATCGAGATCCACGATCAGCGTATCGCCCGGGTGATGGCGCACGCCTGCCAGCCGCTGGAGAAACGTCATCATCCGCGCGCTCGCCACCGCCACCTGCACCCTCGGATCCGGCGAGCCATCCGGAAGATGCCGCCACGTGCGTCGCACCCAGCGGTCCCCGATCGCGCCGCGGCGCGGGCACAGCTCGAGCAGCGCCGGGAAGGCCCGTTGGTCGAGCTCGGGCCGCACGCACACCTGCACGACCGTTCCCGTGTCCGTCGGCGCGGGCGGCAGGGCAGACCAGAGAGCCTCGATGCGATCGGTGGCTTGAGACATGATGCGGGAGGGTTGCGAAACGCCCTGCCACTGAACACCGGCCAGGCCGCCCAGGCAAGTTCGCCGTGGGCACC
>RFJS01000420.1 GCA_003694825.1 Verrucomicrobiota bacterium
GGGCGGGTCATGGTTTCTCCTTTGGTTGAGGTGGTTTTGGTTTACTCACCAAACCATCGGCCATGGCCCGCCTTTTTGCTGAATTTTCCGGACACTACCAAAAACACCGTGTCGAAAAACACCGGCACCGAGAGCACGAAACCGCTGAACATCATCGCCCACCCCGCCCGCTTCTCACCGAACACGCGCAGAAACGTTCTCACGATGCGGTCAGCGGCCCCGCTCTCCATCAGGCACACGCCGATGACCGCGGCCATGGCAATGACGAAGCCCACTTTCCCCGCCATCATGCCCATCTCGACCATCACCGCCTCGACCGCTTCGGTCGAGCCGCCGAACGCACCGATTCCACTCCAGGCAGCGAGCAACCCGGCCAGCACCGCCGCGAACATCAGGGCGAAAAACGCGTGCCAGCGCAGCCAGACGATCGCAACGATGATAAAGACGACACTTGCGGCGAGGATGCCGAGAGGCGCCAATCCAGTGACAGCCAGAACGGGGACGACGAGATCGATCATGGGGATGGGGCAGAATTGAACGAGCCGCCTGAAAGCGCTCGCGCTACTCTGCCCGCTCCCGATCCCGTGAGACAATCCCGATTCCCCCGCGACGCTTGCTCCCCGTCTGCCTCACGGCACGAGAACCGGGACGATCCGGTCTGTCCCTTCGCGAAACCTCGCAGCCACTGCCGTCCCGCGGCCCCCCTACTCGCTCAAACGCCAGTCCCTCAGATCGATCTGCAGGTATTGCCGGCCGGCCCACCGGTTCATCTGCACCTGATAGGCGATGTCCACGGGCACGCCAACCGGCGGGACGCGATCGCTCATGTTCCAGGCTACGCCGGAAATCCTCCGGCCCGTGAGGGTGTGGAGCTGAAACCGGAAATGCGCTTCCTTGAAGATCTCCGGCGGCGTGTCGAAAATCACCCCCCGCGTCGCGAAGATCGGCTCGGGGTTGCTCTGCCCGAAGGGATGCATGGCATCGAGTTCCTCGATCAGCGCTTCCCGCACGGCATCGAGCGGTATCCACGCCGCAATGTCGATGGACGGTCCCGTCTCATCCGCCTGGGGTGCCGCGCCGACGGCGGCATCGAACGCCGCGGCAAACTCGGCCACCCGCTCCGTCCGCAGGGACACCCCCACCGCCATCGGATGCCCGCCCCAGCTCTCCAGCATGCCGTTGCACGTCGCGAGGACCTCGACGAGGTTGAGCCCCGGGATGCTCCGCCCGGATCCCTTGGCCAGGTCGCCCTCGCGGCCGAGCACGATGCAGGGGCGGTGCAGCTTGCGGGTCAGGCGGCTCGCCACGACACCGACCACACCCGGGTGCCAGCGCTCGTGATAGAGCACGATGCCCTTCGCTTCGGAGAAACGCTGCTCGACTTCCGCCAGCGCGGCCTCCGTGATGGCGCGCTCGATCTCCTGGCGCTCCCGGTTGAACTCGTCGAGCGTCGCCGCCGCCTGCTCGCAAAAGGCCCTGTCCTCGCTGAGCAGCAGGTCCACGGAAATCGCCGCATCCGCGAGCCGTCCGCTCGCATTGATGCGCGGTCCGATGCGGAAGGAAATGTCCACCGGCCGTGGATCTTCTCCGAGGGTCATGCCGGCGACCTGCATGAGCCGCCGCAACCCCGGCCGCTTCGTCCGCCCGAGAATGCGCAGGCCATGCCGCGCCAGTATCCGGTTCTCCTCGACGAGCGGGACGAGGTCGGCCACCGTGCCCATAGCCACAAAGTCGAGATAGTTGCGCAGGCGAATCTCATGCGCCCGCTGGTCCCCCGCTTCCCGCAGCCGTTTCAGGAGCCCGTGGACGAGCTTGAAGACGAGGCCCACCGTGCACAGATGCTGGGCGCCGCCGGCGGTGTCACCGAAGACATGCGGGTTGATGAGAATGCAGCGCGGCGAAGCCTCCTCCTTGGACCGGTGGTGATCGACGATGATCACGTCCGCTCCGCGGCTGGCGAGGTAGGCGGCTTCCTCCACGGAATTCGTGCCGCAGTCCAGCGCGACAAACAATCCGGGCACACCGTTTTCGAGAGCCCGGTCGATCGCATCGCGGGTCAGGCCATAGCCCTCCTCGAGACGCAGCGGCACCACATACCGGGGATCGAGGCCGAAGCGCCTGAGGATGCTCACGAGCAGCGCCGTGCTGGTGACGCCGTCCACATCGTAGTCACCGAAGACGACAACCTCTTCCTTGCGCTCGATCGCCCGGATGATCCGGTCGACCGCCTCGGATAGATGGGTAAGGCGGAACGGATCTCCGAGATGCGCAAGCCGAGGCTGGAGAAAGGCTCGCGCCTCCTCCGCCGTACCCACGGGCACGCGCAACAACAATTCAGCCAGTATCTCGCTGATCCGCAGCTCGCGCCCGAGGGCACGGATCCGCTCCCGGGGAATCGGATCGTGCCTCCAGAGCATCGGGCCAGATCTACTTCGTCGCCTTGCTCGAGGCCGACCAATCGTATTTCGGCACGATGTCGTGAGAAGCTTCCACGTGCCGGCGGTCGCCCTTGTGCCACCAATAGAAGACCGGGCTGGCGATGAAGATGGAGGAGAACGTGCCGGTAATGATGCCGATGATCAGCGTCAGCGCCAGATCGTTGATCGCACCTGTGCCGAAGATGAGCAGCATCGTCGCGGTAAAGAGAGTCGTGAGACTGGTGATGAGCGTGCGGCTGAGCGTGCGGTTGATCGACAGGTTGATGATGTCCCGCAGACGCGCGTTCGGATTCAGCGTCAACTCCTCGCGGATACGGTCGAAGACGACGATGGTGTCGTTGATCGAATAACCGACGATGAGGAGAATGGCACCAACCATGGCGCCGCTGAACTGCCGTCCGAACAGCACGAAAATGCCGATCGTCATAAACAGGTCGTGAATCGTGGCCACCACGGCGCCCACACCGTAACCGATTTCGAAACGGAAGGCGACGTAGACGAGGATACCGACGAGGGA
>RFJS01000059.1 GCA_003694825.1 Verrucomicrobiota bacterium
GCGAATGTTGCGGCAAGGCATGCGATTGTCTGTATCCAGATAAGAACACCCAACACCCCACAACCGAAAACAATGAACGCGAAATTGGACGATGAGTGCTGAGCGACGGGGACATGAGTGGATTGTGGTGGGGGGTGTGGTCTCGGCGCGGCGATGGAATGAGCAGGCCTCGCCGGAGGGGCGGCTGCCAGGGGCTTTGACGGTGGTGGCGGTGGAGCTGGATTATGCGGGCGACCGGGTGATGGTGACGGTGCGTGCGGAGGACGGCCGTGTTCGTCGTCTGAATGCGCGCTGGCTGGACCCCTGGTATGACGCGCTGGCCCAGGCGCGGATCCGCGAGCTGCTGCGCGAGCTGGCGGCGGAAGATGCGTCGCGGGCGGTGGCGAAGGCGCTGTCCGCGGGTCAGGGGTGGTCAGATAAGGTTTTGGTGGTCAAGGGCATGTGGAACTCGCTGGAAAAACCGTGGCCGTGAGGGTTTTTGCGCTTGCGTGTCGCACAAATTAGCACAATATGAAAGTATGATGACGTTGCTGGTTTACATTGGTGTCGCGCTGCTGGTCTTTATGCTTGGGGCCGTTTGTGGCGCCCTGGCGCGAGTGGCTGCGGCGCAGCGGGCGGCGCAGCAGGCGGAGCTCTACCGCCTGCGGCAGCAGGTGACCTCTTTACGCCGACAGGTGTTGTTCGGCCGCTGCGATTGGGTGTCACGGGGAACGAAATGAGATGACCAGGGAACAAATAGAGAGTCTTTTGCGCTGTTATGATGCGCAGATCGACGCGCTGATGCAGCATGGGCGTCTGGCGCTGGCGCTGGGCGGTGCCCGTCGGCGGTCCTGTGGGGGTGCGGGGGAGCGAACCTCCGAAGAGGTGGCAGCGTCCAGAGAGGCGCAGCTCGAGGCCAAGCGCCGCCGGAAGCGGGCCGCGTGGCGCAAGTGGTATGAGAAGAACAAGGAGAAGGTGCGCGAGGCGGCTCGGCAGCGGTATCGCGAGCATGCCGAGGCCGAGCGCGAGCGGGCCCGGCGGCGGCGCGCGAAGAAGAAGGCCGAGGCTGCGGAGCGTCTTGGGGCGGCGATTGAGTGCCGCCGCCCGCGTCGCGGCCGGCCGCGCAAGGGCGCGTCTGAGGAGGGAGCATGAGCTTTCAGCCGTCACCGCACCCAGTCCTGTTGCTGCCCACGCCGGAGCAGATGGCGGCGATGGGGAAGGAGGAGCTGCGGGAGTTCCTTGTGAAGCGCGAGGAGCTGATCCGGCTGGAGAAGGAGGACCCGCTGACGTTTGGGTATGCGCCGTGGACCTTTGACCTGGCTAACGCGTGCCTGGCGCAGACGGCGGAGGAGGCGGAGGCGTTGCTGGAGTCGGCGGACCGCAAGGCGCGGCAGATGGAGCGGCGCAATCCGCTGCTGCGCGGGGTGGCGGATTCGATCGGGTTTCGCGGCCGCGGCGCGGATGTCTTCGGGCACACGGATGTGCTGGTGATGGGGCAGAACCGCTGCGGCAAGACGATCTGGGCGGTGCGGCGCGTCTTGCGGCGGATCGTGGAGCAGCCGAAGCAAATGGCGGCGATCTTCGAGGCGAGCGAGCAGGCCTCGATCAACAAGCAGCAGAGCCTGGTGCACGAGCACCTGCCGCCGGAGTGGCGCGACATCGGCAAGGCCGGGCAGGTGGCGTATGTCAAGTGGACCAAACAGAATGGTTTTGCCGGGGGCAAGTTCACGCTGCCAAACGAGAGCCAAGGTTTGTTTTTCAACTACAAGCAGGACGTCGGCGTCTTCGAGGGCTACGAGTTGGACGTCGTGTGGTTCGACGAGCTTGTGCCGCTGGCTTTTCTCGAGGCGATGGAGTTTCGTCTCGGGCAGGACCGGCGGATGGAGATGTTGACCACCTTCACGCCGGTGGCGGGCTATACACCGACGGTGGCGCGGTATCTGGACGGGGCGCGTCTGGTGTTGACGCACCGCGCGGTGTTGCTGCCGGAGGATGCGGTGCACGCGCCGGGGTGCCCTCCGGGGCACATGCCTCTGCTGATGCAGTGCCGCCAGCCGCAGTCGTGCGTGGTATGGTTCCCCTGGGGGAGCAACCCGTTTGGCGCGAACGAGGAAGTGCGGGGGCGCCTGGAGGGCGCGGCGCTGGCGAAGATCAAGCTGCGGGCGTATGGCTGGACGGAGAAGCTGGTGGGCGGCGCCTTCCCGCTGTATGGCGCCCCGCACCGGCTCTCGCGAGATGAATTTGCCGAGATTTGCGAGCGCGGGGTGACGCGCTACATGGCGGTTGACCCTGGCGGCACGAAAAACTGGTTCATCAAGTGGTATGCGGTGACGCCGCAGGGGTGGGTCATCGTGTATAGGGAATGGCCGGACTGGCGGACCTACGGCGAGTGGGCGCTGCCGCCGGGGGGCTACGACCGGGTGCGGCTGCACGACTATCGGCCCGGGCCGGCGCAGCGCACGGGCTCGGGGCGCGGCATCCGCGGCTACAAGGAGCTGATCCTGACGCTCGAGGGCTGGCGCTGGGACGCGGAGGCGAAGCGTTGGGACGGGAGCGCTGCGGAGCGCATTGAGGCGCGAGTGATGGACCCGCGCATGGGCGGCGCGCCCGCGCCGAAGGAGGACGAGGGGACGAGCATCATCGCGCTCATGGGCGAGCTGCAGCCGGCTGAGAACGGCCTGGTGGAGGGTCCGCCGATGTTCTTCGAGAAGGCTCCGGCGAGCCGGGTGGAGGAGACGATCCAGATGATCAACTCCTACATGGAGTATAATCCGGAGGAGCCGATCACGGCGCTGAATTGTCCGCGCTGGTATGTGGTGGCCGAAGACTGCCAGCACAGCGACCTGGCGTATCAGGTTTACACGGGGGCCGGGACAGAGCGCGACGCGCTCAAGGACGTCATCGACCCGGACCGGTATTTCGTGAAGAGCGACTTCGGCTGGGTGGGCGATGGCGATCTCGACGCCCGGGTGCCGGAGGTGCGGGCTGGTTAGGCGTGCGAATCAGGAAAGGAGGGTAATGCGATGTTGGTGCAGAACAGGCGATCGGACCTTGAGCGACTGGTGGCGCGGGTGCAGCGGGGCGAGTGGCCGGCGGCAGGGGATGCTCCCCTGGCAGCAGCGGCGGCGGCCCTGGTCGGTATGTCTCTGCTGCCGAGCGAAGATCTCGGCGAGCTGTGTGGGCATCTGGGGCGGGCGGAAGTGCATGCGTTCCTGGATATGAGTGGCGCGCTCGACGGCGTCGAGCCATGGGAAGTCTTGCTGACCGTGCTGCGATGGGCCTCGAGCCAGGATGAGGAGGGAAAAGCGGATGCAAACTGAGCCGTCGACGAATCCCCCTGCTCAGGACATGTCCATCCTGGCGGAAGCCGAGGCCTGCGTGTTGTCGGCACGGCAAGCGGCGTATGGGCACCCGGCGGAGAACTTTGCCCGGACGGCGCGGTTGTGGTCGGTCGTGCTGGAGACGGCCGTGACGCCGGAGCAGGTGGCGCTATGCATGATCCTGGTCAAGGTGGCGCGTGAGCTGCATGCGCCGAAGCGCGACAACCGGGTGGATATCGCCGGGTATGCGCAGACGCTGGAGATGGTGCATGCCTATAAGGCGGCGGCGCAGGCGGAATAGTGCAGCGCATGGACGTGGTCCCGACAGTCTTTGTGCGGCGCTCGGCGGCGCGGGAGGCGTGCGGGGTGAGCGAGCGGCAATTTCGCCGTCTGGTGCGGGCCGGGGAGGTGCGGCGCTACTGGGTGCATGGGCGAGGACGGGCGCTTTATTTGCTTGAGGACTGTCTCAGAGTGTCGCAGCGTGTGCGAGGAGCGAATGGCGATGGAAAGGAATGACGACGTGATGCAGGTGGCGGCGGCTGAGACGTCCGCTGACGCGGTGGAGGTGTTGCAGGCGATCGACGCGGAGCTGGCGCGGGCGAGGAGCGCTGCGGCGGAATACATCGCGCAGCAGGAGAAAAACCTCGAGGTATTCTACGCGTGGTGGGCGGGGCAGAGTCCGGACGGGCGCAAGCACCGGGAGTCCCTTGGCATGGAGCCGTTTCCCTGGGAGAACGCGAGCGACACGCGGGTGCGTCTGGCGGAGGAGATCGTGGAGGACGACGTCGCACTCATGGAGCTGGCGGTGAGCCAGGCGCGGGTGAGGACGCTGCCGGTGGGGACGGAGGACCGGGCCCGCGCCGGGCGGGCGGCGAAGATCCTGCGCTGGGCGCAGAAAAACTTGCAGGCGCCGGATCTGTATCGCGAGGTGGAGCTGGCGCGGAACTGGCGGCAGATCCATGGTGCGGCGGTGGTGCGGGTGCTCTGGCACGAGGAAATGACGCTGGAGGAGCGGCTGGTGACGGTGCCCGAGGTGCTGGCGGCGGCGCAGACGGACGATGTGGGGCTGGTGTTTGACGAGGGCCGGGAGGCGGAGCTGCTGCGGGTGCTGGAGGGCATGTATCCGGGGGTGTCGGCGAAGGATCTGCGGCGGGCGGCGCGTGAGCTGCGCCGCGGCGGCGGCAGCGAGCCCGTCGCGGTGGTCGTGCCTGTGGTGGGCGAGGCGCGGGTGCGCTGGCGCGCGCTGCGCGTGTTCGAGGATGTGTTTTTCCCGGTGGAGACCGAGGACCTGCAGCGGGCGCGCTGGGTGGCGGTGCGCGAGGTGTTGAGCGAGACGGAGCTGCACGAGCGGGCGGCGCTGGAGGACTGGGATCCCGCCTTCGTCGAGGCGCTGCTGGAGCGGGGCGCGAGTGCGTCGCTGGCGGCGGATGATTTTTCGCGGGCTCTGGCGGTGGGGCGGTGGCGTGGCTGGGCCTCTGCGGAGTCGCTGGAGCGGCCGGGGGAATACGAGATCATGACCGTGTATCGCCGGGCCGAGACCGACGCGGGGTTTCCGGGGATTTTCTGCAGCGTGTATGCTCCGGCGCTGGGGGCGGACATCGCGGCGAAAGTCGATGAGCCGCTGCCGTATGCGCATGGTCGGCAGCCCTTTGTCGTCTTCCAGCGCGAGATCCGGGAGCGCTCCATCCTCGACAGCCGGGGAGTGCCGGAGATCGTGCTCACCTGGCAAAATGAGCTGAAGACGGGCCGCGACGCGCGAATCGACCTGGCAGAGCTGGAGACGCTGCCGCCGCTGATCCTGCCGGCGAGCATGTCTCGGCAGAAGCTGGACTTCGGTCCGGGCGCGCGCAACTTCGCTCGGGATCCGCAGAGCGCAAAAGAGCTGCATGTGCGCGGCAACCACCGGGTGAGCCTCGAGGAGGAGGCGCACATCCGGCGCGACATCGCCTGGTTTTTCGGGCGGCCGGGCGCGGACGTGCCACCCGCGCGGCAGATGCTCTACCAGCAGCGGCTGGTGGGCCGACACCTGCAGGAGATGCGCGAGCTGTATCGGCTCACCTGGCAGGTCCTCCAGCAATACATGGACCCGCTGCGGGTGGCGAGGGTGCTGGGGCTGGATGCGTCGGGCGATCAGGACGCCCTGGAGGCGGTGCTGGCGCGCAGCGCGGAGGAGATCCGCGAGTCCTTCGACGTTTATCTACACTTCGATGCGCGGGATGCCGACCCGGAATTGTTCCGGCAGAAGCAGGAGGTGTTGACCAATATCATCCTGCCGGGCGACGTGACGGGGCGGATCGACCGCGGCAACCTGACGGCCTGGCAGATGTATTCGCTCGACGCGGAGTTGGCGGAGGACGTCGTGCTGAGCGACGAGGCGGCCTCGCAAAAGGAAGTCGAGGACGAGCAGGCGGCGCTGGCGAAGATCTACGCCGGGCTTGAGCCGCCGCTGCGCGAGGGCGGGGTGAATGCGCAGCTGCGGCTGCAGGTCATCCAAAACTCGCTTTCGGCGAATCCGCAGTTGCAGCAGCGGTATGCGCAGGACGAGGTTTACCGCAAAATGGTCGACGCGCGAGTCCAGCATTTCACCTTCCTTCTCCAGCAGCGGGAAAATGCGCAAATCGGCAGGGTCGGAGTGAAACCGGTGCTCGACCAGTAAAGGAGCATGCGAGAGATGAATGACGTGATGAATCGGTGGCGGCGGCGCGAGCGGGCGGCGTTGCGAGAGTCGGTGATCCAGCGGGTGGCCGAGGCCATCGAGGACGAGCAGGCGCGCCTCAGCGAAGAGGCGTTTCGGGCGGCGCTGGGCGTGCCGGCGGAGACGCCCTGGTATCGGGCGGTGCGGCGGGTGCTTGATCTGGTGGAGGCCGAGGCGGTGGAGCAGTTGAGCCATCCGCGGCAGGTCCAGGGAGATGAGGGCCGGGTGCTGGCGCACACGGCGGGCGGGGTGAGCTGGCTGCGGTATTTGCGCGACGTGCTGGAGGCGGAGCGCGAGCGGTGTTTTCGCGCGGCTGGCGCGGGTGCCGGGGAGGTGGAAAAGCGTTGAAGTCGGGACCGCCCGGCCGCTGATGCTTGCGGCATCCGCGACAATGTCGCAGGATGTGAGACATGCCAGGGGAAAAAGCATCGCTCGATGCAGTCAACGATTGGATGGCGGCCGTGATGGAAGATCCGGACGGCATCTTCGCCGAGGAAGGAATTGACTTTTCCGGCGGCGGCGACGAGAGCGCAGCGCAGGCAACACTTGCCGACAGCCGGCGCGATAGCACCAACGAGGAAGAGACCGGCGATGCCGGTGATGCTGCCGACCAGATCGTAAGCCGTGGGGAAAGTGACGCCGATCAACGCGCAGAAGAGGGCGTGGATGGCGCCGCCGCCGGAACCGCCGCCGCCACCGACGAGGATGCCGGCGAAGCAAGCGATGAGGCCTCGGCCGGCGCGGATGGCGACACGGAGGAAGACGCTGCGGGCGATGGCAAGGATGACGCTGCGGGCGAGCTGAGCGAGGCGGAGCTGGCGGCGCTGGGTGAGCGCGCGCGCAACCGCATCCAGGGGCTGGTGCGCGAAGTCAAGGCGCGCGAGGAAAAGCTGGCCGAGCTGGAAGCGAAAGTGGCGGAGCTGTCGGCGCAGAGCGGCTTGTTTGCGGCGCCGAAAGCGGCCCCGGCCGGATGGAGGCCGCCGCAGGCGGAGCGGATTGCGCAGCTCGAGAAAATTGTCGAGCTGGCGCGCAAACATCCCGACGGCTACGGCGACCCCTCGGCCGACAACTATCTCGACGCTGACCAGGTGCAGGCGGCGCGCGAGGAGGCGGAGCGCGAACTGGTGACGCTGCGGGCCGAAGCGGCGGCGGCGCAGACGCTGCATCAGGCGCAATTTGCGGCGGCGGTGCAGGCGGATCTGTCGCAGGCCGTGCAGCAATTCCCATTTCTGAAGGATCCGAAAAAGCCGGAGTATCAGCTGGCGGAGCGGATCGTGCAACAGCTCCCTGAGCTGCGGGAGCGATTTGCCAACTGGCCGACCGTCCTGGGGATCCTGGCGGACGGCCTGAGCCGACTGCATCGCGGCGGCGGCGCGGAGAGGAAGAGCGGGGCGGCCACGTCAGAGCCGGAACCCTCGCGCGCGGCGGCCGGCGAAGAAAAGGGTCGGTCAAAGTCGGCGCCTGAGCGGCGAGCGGCACCGAGCGCCCCCCGAGTGGGGCTGGTGTCGGCGAGCGGCAGCGGCGCCCCCCGGCGGCCTGTCGCGGCCGGCCGCCGGGCGAATGGACGGTCGGGCAGAGGGGTAAACCTGGCCGAGGCGGCGGCAAAAGGCGACGACGAGGCGCTGGTAGCGGGCCTGGAGGCCCTGCTGTAGCGCGGACAAACGAGGGAAACTTTAAGAGCGAGAGGGAATAGACATGGCAGGAGTTTACGAGAACGCCCAGGTCGGCAAGCGAGAAGACCTGAGCGATGTGATCGCCAACATCGACCGCAAGAACACGCCGCTACTGAGCCGGATCAAGGTCGGCAAAAAGCTGGTGCGGGCGGTCTTTGACTGGCAAATGGAGAGCTATCCGGAGCCGCGCACCGAAGGCGTGGTGGACGGCAAGGACGCGGACGCCTGGGAAGTCATCACCACGCGGGCGCTGGCGCACAACACGGCGCAGAAGTGGTGGCGTCTGCCGCGTGTGAGCGACTTTGCGGAGGAGGTCAGCGACGTCGCTGGCGTGCGCAGCGAGATGGCCAAGCAGACCAAGGACGCGCTGGTCATGCTCAAGCGCGACATCGAAAAGACGCTCTGTCTCGATTCCCGGGACTGTCAGCTCGACGATGGGAGCAAGGGCTACCAGACGCGGGCGCTGGGCACGTGGATCCAGACGGGCGCGCAGTCGCTGTATCCGGTGGATGAGCGGTTCCGGCCGCCCGCGGCGCAGATCGACTCGACGGCGGTGGCGAGCGTGACGGAGACGACGCTCTCGAACATCGCCAAGAGTATCTGGGACAATGCCGGCGCGGCCATGGACCTGTGGTGTCCGATCGGCAGCACGCTCAAGCAGCAGATCTCGACCTTCGCCGCCTACCAGCAGTCGGGCGTGACCGACCTGCGGCGTGTTGAGGGCGAGGCCAACGCGGTGCGGATGATGGTCGACATCGTGGCCAACGACTTTGCCACCTTCCACTTTGTGCTCAGTCCGTTCCTCTTTGGGGACACTGCGCACGGTGACAAGCGCTGCTACATCCTGGACATGAACCAGCTCGAGCTGCGCTACAACCGCCGCCCGCGGGTCAAGCCGATCGAAAACAAGGGCGGCGGCCCGCGCGCGATCGTAGACGCCATTGCCGGCTTGTGCGTGAAAAACCCGCTGGGACTGGCGAAGATGGTGGCCACCTCGTAACGGGGAAACGGATACCAACAAAGAAAGGAGCAAGACATGCAGGTATTTCCACTGAGTCTCGAAGAGCAGGCGGCCGGGTTTTCGCACAAGGTTGTCATCAAGCACGACGACCTCACGGAGACGTCGGCGGGCGCGGCGCAAGTCATCCAGGCCGTGGGCGTCAACCCCGGCGATCTCGTCGTGGCGTGCGCGGCGCGCGTTGTGACGGCCTTCAAGGACGCCTCCGACGCCGCCTTCAACACCACGGCCGTGACCGTGGGTGACGGCGGCGACCCGGACCGCTTCCTGGCGTCGCAGGAGACCAACGCCAACGGCAGCACCGTGACGGCCAAGGGCGGCGCGAACACCACGCCCTACGCCTATACGGCGGCGGACACCATCGACGTGACCGTCAATTCGCAGACGGGCAAGGCGCTGGCCAACATCGACACGGGCGAGCTGCACATCTTCCTGAAAATCATCCCGCTGGCCAGCCTGTAAGCTGGCGAGTGTGGACGACGTGTTTGGGGTTCAGTCAGTCGGGTCATAGCACGAGCGGGCGGCGCGGGAAACAGGCAACTGGGACTCGGCCGCCCGCTTTTTTCAAAAAACCACGCGGGCAGGCAGCATCATGCACATAGTGACGGAAAAAGCGCCGGAGCCAAACTTCCGGATGGTCATCGGCGATATTGACTTCACGCGGGAGTTTATGGAGGAGCTGCGCAAGGGCGAGCTGCTCGAGGCGGTGCAGGCCAAAGTCCGCCAGCAGCGGGCGGCGATGGCGCAGCGTTCGCTGGGCGAGGCGCCGCGGCGGGACGAGTGGCGGCGGGAGTATGCCATCGACCCGTATTGGTATCACTACTGGGGCCAGCGCGAGGGCTACGAGATCTGGAGCGACCGCAAAGAGCTGGAGCGCTTCGCGCGGGACACGCCGGAAATCCGGGTGCCGGTGGCGAAGCGAACCGTGGTCAACGGCTGGGATGGCGGCAAGGCGAACCGCGCGGGCATCATCCTCGACGCGCGCGGTGAGGTGGCGAAGTTATGCGGCAGGTGACCTACAGGAGCGTGCTCGAGGAGGCGTTTGGCCTGCTGGGTCTGACGCTGGAGGAGGCGGCGACGAACGAGGTCACCGAAATGACCACGCACGTCAACCGACGTCTGCGGCTGGGCTGGGAGTATTTTCCCTGGCCGGAGCTGATGCGGCTGGAGCCGCGGGCGAAGGCGGGTGATGGCAGCGCGGGGTGGTATATCCCGTGGGAGGCGAGCGGGAGCGAGCCGCTCGGCGAGGTTTTTGGCGTCTACACGGGCGACCCGCGGACGTCGCCCACCGTGAGCGAAGTCGGCTATGGGCTGAGCGACCGCGGCGTGGAGCTGCTGCCCGGCCAGGTGCCGGAGACGCCGTGGGTGAGCTACCGGCTGCGGCCGGTGCGGATGACGGCGGCGCAGATCGACGGGACGCGCGGCTTCGCGGCCGGCGAGCTGGGGTATTACGCGGCGGATGGCAACGTCTACCAGGCGGGCGCGTCGGGCGCGGCCGTGGGGGCGACGCCAGACTCCGATCCGGCGGCGTGGACGCTCGTGCCGTTTCCGGCGCTGCTGGCTCCCTATGTGGCCTATGGCGCGTATGTTGACTTCCTCAAGGGCGACCGGGCGCAGGAAAAGGCGAAGCTGAGCGAGTCGGACGCGCAGGCGCTCCTCGATGAGGAAATATTGAAAATCGTCGGCCAGCAAAACCAACGGGCGCGCGGCTGGAACGTGCGCCAGCGGGCGGCGCCGCACGGCTGGTAATGGCGAGGTTGTAGCAGAGCAGAACTGGGGCAGAGAGCATGGCTTACCATTATCGTTTGCAGCGGATTGCGCCAAGGCCGGGCCTGGTGTATGAATTTGACTATGACACCGCCAGCGGGCCGGGCATCACCGGCGGCAGCGGCAACTGGTCGGTGACGCTGCCCGCATGGGCGCGCACGGCGGACATAATTTGCGTGGCGCCGGGCTCAGGCGGGGGAAGCGGCGCGCGCGGGGCAGCAGGGACGGACCGCACTGGCGGCGGCGCTGGTGCTGCCGGCGCGTGGAGCCGTAATATCATCCGCCTCGACGGCGGCGAGACGCTCTCCGTGACTGTCGGCGCAGGCGGAGCTGGAGGTGCGCCGGTCACGACCGACGACACACCGGGCAACGACGGCGCGCCATCCTCGACACAGTCGGGCGTCAGTATCGGGGGAAAACGCGTATGCTGGGCTTATGGACCGTATGGCGGCCAGGGAGGCGGCGGCGGCATACTGGGGGCCGGTCCGGCGGCCGGCCAGAGTGGCAACACCATGGGCCTTTTCACGCTCTCTCAAAGCGGTGGTGACGGGCAGGTCGGGACGGGATCCTCGAAAGGGAATGCCTACGGGGTGGCCAGCGGAGCAACCGGCGGCGGCGGCGGGGGGGGGGTGTCAGCCACCAACGTGGCGAGCGGCGGCGGCAATTCGGGGCAGGTCCCGGGAGTGTCGGGGTATGGCAGCGCCGCCGCGGGCGGCGCCGCTCCAGGGGGCGCCGGAACGGATGGCATCAATGCCACAAATGCCGCCGGCGCCTATGGGCTGTTTGGGAAC
>RFJS01000421.1 GCA_003694825.1 Verrucomicrobiota bacterium
CCGAGCAGACCGTGAATCGCCGCCGACCCGGTGTCGCCGGAAGTCGCGCCGAGCACGGTGATGGGACGTCCCGTCACCCGGACCTGGCGTTCGTAGAGACGTCCGAGCAATTGCAGCGCGAAATCTTTGAAGGCGAGCGTGGGGCCGTGAAACAGCTCCATCACCCAGAGGTCGTCGGCCAGGCGGACGAGCGGGGCGCGGTCGGGATGATCAAAGCCGGCATAGGCCCCGCGAACCATGGCCTCGAGTTCCCCATCGGGGATGTCGTCGGCGAAGAGGCGCAAAAACGCGAAGGCCAACGCCTCGTAACTGAAGCCTCTCCACCCATCCAGCCGCTCCCGCAAATCGGGAAGCGTCTCGGGCACGAACAGCCCGCCGTCAGGCGCGAGGCCGGCTGCGACAGCTTCACTGAAGCCGAGCGGATCGACGCCGCCGCGCGTGCTGACGTAGCGCATCCGACCGACCGCTTGCCCGCCTGTGCTCATGCCTCAGCGTCGAGCTTAAAGGCCTGGTGCACCGCCCGAGCGGCCTCGTCGGCGGTGTCCTCGTCGACCACGACCGAGATTTTGATCTCCGATGTGCTGATGAGCTGGATATTCGCGCCGACCTCGGAGAGAGCGCCAAACATCGTCGCGGCCACGCCCGAGTGCGAACGCATGCCGACGCCGACGACGGAAATCTTGGCGATCGAGTCGACCAGCGAGATCTCACCGCCCCCGAGCTCGTCGAGCACGGCCCGCACGGCCTTTTCCGCCTGGTCGGCCGCATCACGCGGCACGGTGAAGGTGAGGTTGGCCACGCCGCCGCGGCCAACGTTCTGGACGATCATGTCCACGTTGATCCCGGCCTCGCCGAGCACCTGAAAAATCCGCGCCGCCGTGCCGGGGCGATCCGCGATGTGGGTGATCACCACCTTCGACTGATTGCGGTCCACTGCGACACCGCGCACGACAACATCTTCCATCGATTTCACTTCTTCTTTCACGATCGTCCCGGGGTTGTTGTTGAAACTTGAACGCACTTCGAAAACCACGCCGAACTTTTTGGCGAACTCGACCGAACGCGCCTGCATGACCTTGGTGCCAAGCGAGGCGAGTTCGAGCATCTCGTCATAACTGATCTCGTCGAGCTTGCGGGCGTTCGGCACAATGCGCGGATCGGCGGTGTAGACGCCGTCGACATCGGTAAAGATCTGGCAGAGGTCAGCCTTTGACGAGGCGGCGAGCGCAACGGCAGAAAGGTCGGATCCGCCGCGCCCGAGCGTGGTGATCTGCCCGCGCTGGTCGATTCCCTGGAATCCCGCGACGATGACGACGTTGCCCTGCGCGAGCTTCTCTTCCACCTTGCTGGAATCGATGCTGAGAATGCGGGCCCGCGTGTGGAGCGATTCGGTGAGGATCCCCGCCTGTGCTCCGGTGAGGGATACAGCGGGAACACCGAGCGCGTGCAGCGCCATGGCGGTCAGCGCGATCGTCTCCTGCTCGCCGACCGTCAGGAGCATGTCCATCTCCCGCTCATCGGGGCTGGCGTTGATCGATTTCGCCCGTGCGATCAGCTCGTTGGTGACGCCGGACCGCGCGGAGACGACGACGATGACCTCGTTGCCCGCCGCCCGCGTCTCCGCAACGCGTTTTGCCACGCGTTTGATTCTCTCGATATCGCCGACGGAGGTGCCGCCGAATTTCTGTACGATGCGTGCCATGTCTATGCCTCGGTTTCTCAGTCGCTGAACTCGGCGATCCGCAGAGTCACCGGTTTTTCCAAAAGCGTGGGCATCTCCTCGAGCTGGGCGAGGGTGCCGTCGAGACGCGCGAAACTGGTCTCATGGGTGGTGAGAATCAGAGTCGCCGCATTTTCGATACTGTTTTCGCGCTGCAGGACGGTGGCTATGCTCACCGCGTTCTCCGCCATGATGGAAGCGACCCGCGCCAGGACGCCGGGTTCGTCGCGAACGGTCAGCCGGATGTAATGCCGCGAACGAATTCGCTCGGCGGAGGCGAGCTTGACGCGAGCATCTCGCGCGAGCAACTCCGGGGCCTCGTCGGGGATGAACTGTCCCCTCACCCCCTGCAGGACCGAGGAGGCATCGACGATGTCGCTGATCACCGCCGAAGCGGTGGCGTCCTGCCCCGCCCCTCTGCCGATGTAGAAGGTCGTGCCCACGACATCGCCCTCGACGCACACCCCGTTGAAGACATCGTTGACATTGGCGAGTACGAGCCCGTCCGGCACGAGCGTCGGCTGCACGCTGACGGCCAGCTCGTTGCACTCGAAACAACGTTCGATGATAGCGAGCAGCTTGATCCGGTAGCCGAAGCTCCGCGCAAAGGCGATATCCGCCTGGGTGATACGCCGGATGCCGGCCACGCGCATTTCGTCCGTCCCCACCCACAAACCGTGCGCGAGGAAGCTGAGGATAGCCGCCTTGTGCGCGGTGTCCCAGCCATCGACATCAAGGGACTCGTCCGCCTCGGCATAGCCGAGCCGCTTGGCATCGGCCACGATGGCCTCGTCGCTTCCGCCTTCTCGCTCCATGCGGGTGAGGATGTAGTTGCAGGTGCCGTTGAGGATGCCGTAGATGCGGCGAAAACGATTGGCCACGAGTCCTTCCCGGATGGCCTTGATGATCGGGATGCCTCCGGCGACACTGGCTTCGAAGAAAACGTGTCCCCCACCCTCGCGCGCCGCCGCGAAGACTTCATCGCCGTGATCACAGATGAGCGCCTTGTTGGCCGTGACCACGATCTTGCCCTGGCGGAGCGCCGTCAGGACGACCTCGCGGGCCCGGCCGGTGCCTCCCATCAGCTCGCAGACGATATCGATCTGCGGATCGGCGGCGACCGCGAGCGGATCATCGCTGGCAATGGCCGCGGGCACCGGGACTTCGCGGGGCTTGTTCAGGTCGCGCACGGCGACGCGGCTCACCTCGATTGACACGCCAAGCCTGGCCGCCAACTCGTCGGCGCGTTCGATCAGATGTCGATAGACGCCCTGGCCCACGACACCGAAGCCGCACAGCCCGATTGAGATTTTCTTTCGCTGGGAATCGCTACTCATGCTGCCCTTTTGCCGCCCTTTCCCGCGCGGTCGGGAAACGGTTTTCCGTGCCACGCAACAGACGGCCGATGTTTTCACGGTGCCGGAAGATCACGAAGAGGCCGAGCACCAGTGCAAACCAGAAGAGAATGCCGGGACCGTGCCGGAGAAAGGCCACGAGCGGCAGCGCCACAGCCATGCCGATCGATCCGACCGATACATAGCGGGTGCTGTAGAACAGCACGACCCACACAAGAGCCGCGGCGAGCGCCGCCACCGGCATCAACGCCACCGATCCTCCGAGCATCGCCGCCACCCCTTTGCCGCCGCGAAACCCGATGAAGACCGAGTAGCTGTGTCCGAGGATGGCAGCCGCCAGCCCGAGCAATCCGAGCCAGACGCGGGCGTCCGGCTGCGGAAACTCGACGAGCATCGGCCACCCGGCCGCGACGAAGCCCTTGAGGAAGTCGAGCGCGAAGACCGTGTTGCCCGCGCGCTTCCCCACGACGCGTTTGACATTCGTCGCGCCGGGGTTGCCGCTTCCCTCCTTGAAGATGTCCACACCATGGAGACGCGCCACGATCACGCCGAACGGCAGCGCCCCGAGCAGATACCCTGCAGCGGCGGCGATGGCGATGGGGAGCGGTTCCATGGGCGTGGCCGGAATCGGAACGATGATCAGAAATCCACGAGCGCCGTGCTCACGATCGCCTCGTGGCCGCGCAGTTCTTCGAGCGCTTCGTCCGACGGGGTCGTATCGAGATTGATCGTTGAAACTGCGACACCACCGGCTTCGTTGCGGCCGAGGGACATCGAGGCGATATTGACACCGTGGCGGCCGAGCGTGGTGCCGACCACTCCGACGATGCCCGGAACGTCACGGTTCTTCAGCAGCAGAAGCGAGCCGTTGAGATTGGCCTCGACCTCGTTGCCGTCGACCGCGACCAGACGCGGCTGCTGCTGCCGTCCGATGAGCGTGCCCGCGGCCGAATAGGTGGTGCCATCCTCGGCGGCGGCCTCGACCTCGATCAACTCGGTGTAGTCGGTCTCTGTGTTCGACTTCACCACATCCACCTGGATCCCCAGACGCTGCAGCAGGATCGGTGCGTTGACGAAATTCACCTCGTCGCCGCTGATCCCGAGCAGGAAGCCGCGCATGATGCTGCGGGTGAGCGCGTTGGCATCGAGTTCCACGACCCGGCCATAGTAGGTGACACGCAGGCGATCGACCCGCTTCGCCGCGATCTGCTGCACGAGCTTGCCCAGTTTCCAGCCGAGATCCAGGAAGGGCTTGAGGCTCTCGAGCATGGCGGCGTCGATCGAAGGCATGTTGACGGCATTGCGAATCACGCCGCCCTGCAGTGCCTCATAGACCGCCTGGGCAATCTCCACACCGACGCTTTCCTGCGCCTCTCTGGTGGAGGCACCGAGGTGTGGGGTGAGCGAGACCTGGGGGAGCTTGCGCAGCTCGCTGTCCTCCGGGAGAGGCTCGGTCTCGAAGACATCGAGCCCCGCGGCGGCGACCTTGCCACTCTTGATGGCATCGATCAGGGCGGATTCCTTGATGATGCCGCCACGGGCGCAGTTGAACACGCGCACCCCATCCTTCATTTTCGCAACCGCCGCCTCGTCGATCATGTAGCGTGTCGTATCGGTGAGCGGCATGTGCACGGTGATGTAGTCCGCCTCACGCAGGAGCGTATCCAGATCGACGCTCTCGACCTGCATCGCTTTGGCACGGCTCGGCGAGAGGTAGGGATCATAGGCCAGCACCCGCATGCCGAAAGCCTGGGCCCGCCGGGCGACCTCGCCACCGATGCGGCCGAGACCGATGACGCCGAGGGTTTTCTTGAAAAGCTCGCTGCCCGAAAAGGCCTTTCGGTTCCACTTGCCCTCGCGCATCGACTGGGCGGCCTGCGGGACCGGACGGGCACCGCAAAGCATGTGCGTGAACGTCAGCTCGGCCGTGGCGATGGTGTTGCCGCTGGGCGTATTCATCACGACGACACCGCGCTCGGTGGCGGCCTCGACATCGATGTTGTCAACCCCGACTCCGGCGCGGCCGACGACCTTGAGCTGGGTCGCCGCGCGAATGACATCCGCGGTCACCTTCGTCTCGCTCCGGACGATGATGGCGGAGACATCCGAGGCGAGCTCCAGAACCTTTTCGGGACTGGAACCGTATGCCTCGATCACTTCGAGGCCCGGCTGAGCGCGCAGGAATTCCACGCCTTTGGGAGAGATGCGGTCGGCTACGAGGACTTTCATGAGCAGAAAAGCCGTCCAATTTCAGAGGCGTTAATCAAAATGCAACGGTGGAATCCCG
>RFJS01000422.1 GCA_003694825.1 Verrucomicrobiota bacterium
AAAACCGAGACTCCCGCGATTGATGCCGACGACCGGCACCTGCGTGCGAGCCGCCTCATTGACGACACTCAGCAGCGTCCCATCTCCTCCGATCACGCAGCAGAGGTCGATGCCGTCGAAGGCGCCGCGCTCGACTGGAAACGTCTCGATAATCCGGACCGCGACACCCCGCCGCTCGCATTCGTCGGCGAGACGCCGAGCCAGCAGCGAAGCCCCCGGCTTTCCCGTATTGACGACGATGGCGACCGACCTGATGGGGTTCATGACGCCGCCGTGTCTACTACGTCGCAGGCTCCGAGGAAAGCCCCGAGGGCTCGGCCGGCGGCCCCTCACGATCCAGCACCAGCAGATACTCCCGGTTGCCGTCCGCGCCGGCGATCGGCGATTCCACCACCCCGCGCTCGCGCGCTCCGGGCAGCCGGCCCAGGGCGAATTGCCGCACCGCTTCGAGCACCCGGGCGCGGACAGCTTCGTCGCGGATGACGCCGCGCCCTCTCGACACCTCCTCCCGGCCCGCCTCGAACTGCGGCTTGACCAGGGCCACCAGCACGCCTCCCGGGCGCAGGAAGGCCCAGACCGCGGGCAGGATCAGACGCAGCGAGATAAAGGAAACATCGATCACAATCCGGTCGTAGGACGGCAGCGGCAAGTCCCCCGGCTTGAGGTGGCGGGCGTTGACCCGCTCCAGATTGGTCACGCGCGGATCCGCGAGGAGCCGGCCATGCAGCTGGGCGCGTCCCACATCGACACACGTCACCGAAACGGCACCGTGCTGGAGCGCGCAGTCCGTGAACCCTCCCGTGGACGCCCCGACATCCAGCACCGTGCACCCCTCAAAGGAGAGCCCGAGCCCGTCGATCGCCGCGAGCAGCTTCTCTCCGCCCCGGCTCACAAACCTCGGCGGCGCCTCCACCTCGACCGCCGCGTCCGGCGAGACCGCCTGCCCGGCCTTGTCCACCCGCTCCCCGCCCACGCGCACCCGCCCCGCCAGGATCAGCGCCTGCGCCTGCGAACGCGAGGCCGCCAGCCCACGCGCCACGAGGAGTTGGTCCAGACGTTCCTTCTTCACGCCGTCACCTCAACGCCGGCACGGCGATGGTGCCCGCTCGAAAAAGGCCAGGGCCGCCGCCCGGTCCCGGCCGATCTGCTCGCGCAGGGCCTCGATCGAGTCGAACCGCCGCTCCCGCCGCAGCATCGTGTGCCAGTTCACTCGCACCGTGTCGCCGACGTCATAGGGACACTCTCCGAGGACATGCACCTCGAGCAGCGGGGCGCCGTCCCCGTCCACGGTGGGGCGCAACCCGAAATTCGCCACCGCACGCAGGCCATCGACCTCCTCCCCTGCCGCCGGAGAAACCGTCACGGCATAGACACCGAACGCCGGCGCCAGATCGGGCTTCCATTCGACATTCAGGGTCGGAAAGCCGATCCGCCTTCCGAGCTGCCGGCCCGGAATCACCGGCCCCTCGCAGAAATAGGGAAAGCCGAGCAACGCATTGGCCACATCGACGCGCCCCTCGGCGAGTTCGCCGCGAATCCGCGTGCTGCTGATCGGCTCGCCGTTGTAGTGGACCCGGGCCACGCTCACCACGCCGATCTGCATGGGATTGGCGAACCGGATCAACGCCTGCACATCGCCAGTCCGCCCCCGCCCGAACTGCCAGTTTTCGCCGACATACAAAGTCGCCAGCCCGGGGATCCGCTCCTTGAGCCGGGGCACGAAGTCCTCCGCCGCGATCCGGGCAAAGGATTCGTCGAACGGCTGCTCGACGACGAAATCGACCCCGAGCTCCCGCAACAGCTGCAGCCGCTGCTCGCGGGAAAAGATCAGGCGCGTGGGATTCTCAGGCCGGAAGAGCCGGCTCGGGTGTGGCCAGAAGGTGAATACGCCCGCGAGGCCGCCGGCATGACGCGCGGCATCGACCGCGCTCTCGATCACCGCCCGGTGGCCGCGATGCACGCCATCGAACATGCCGATGGCCACATGTGCCGTGCGATCCGGCAGACGGATCGCTTCCAGACCGGCGAAAACCTGGAATGGCCCGCTCACACCATGAAACTTCCCGGCGTCACGTCGTATCCACTGAGCAACCGCTTGCGGATTTCCGCCGGCTCCATCTCCTGAAACTCGTCGAGCGGGATCGCCTGATCGATGGAAAAACGGTCGATTGCCGTGCGCCGCAGGGCGCTGAGATGTCCGCCGCAGCCGATCTTCTCTCCGAGATCATGCGCAAGCGTGCGGATGTAGGTCCCCTTGGAACAGCGCACTCGGATGTCCAGCTCCGGCGGGGCAAAGCGCAACAGCTCGAACTCGGAGATGCGAATGAAGCGCGGCTCCCGCTCGATCTCCCGTCCCTTCCGGGCGAGCTTGTAGAGCGGCACGCCCTCCTTCTTGATGGCCGAGAACATCGGGGGCGTCTGATACTGGTCGCCGATGAAGGTGTCCATGACCTCGAGGACGGCGTCCTCGGTCAGCTCCGGCACCGGCTTCGTCGAGACCACCTCGCCGTCGGCGTCATGCGTGTTGGTGGTGACACCGAGCGTGACCGTGCCCTCGTATTCCTTGTCCAGGCTCATCAGATACTGGGAGAGCTTCGTCGCCTTGCCCACGAGCACGAGCATCAGCCCGGTCGCCATCGGATCGAGCGTGCCGGCATGGCCGACGCGCTTCATACGCAACACGCGACGCACGCGGTCGACCACGTCGTGCGAGGTGATCCCCGCGGGCTTGTCGATGAGCAGAACGCCTTCGAAGTCGGTTTGTTCAGCCATGATTCATTTCCTCTCGTCATCAACGGCCTTGAGCCGCGCGGCGATGGCCGCCATGAGCCTGGGGTAGAGTTCGTCGATTGATTCCTTCGTATTCAGGCCGGCGGCACATTGATGGCCGCCGCCGCCGAACTCCGCGGCAATGAGGTCGACGCGATACTCCGGATGCTTCGCGCGCAGTGAGGCCTTCGTGCCGTCGGGCCGTTCCTCGACCAGGCAACCGATCTCGATGCCATCGATGCCCCGGGCGTAGTCGACGAGCCCCTCGGTATCCTCGGGCAGCGCGCCGGTTTCCTCAAAGTCGGCGAGCCGCAGCCGCCCGGCACAAACCCGTCCCCCACACTCCAACCGCATAGAGGAGAGGAAACGTCCGAGCAACTCGAGCTTTTCGAAGGATTCGCGCTCGTAGATCTCGGTGGCGATGGCCGCCGGATCGGCGCCGCAATCGATCAGGCGCCCCGCCAGCTCGAAGACCCGCCGCGTCGTGGATTGAAATCGAAACTGCCCGGTGTCCGTGGCGATGCCGGCGTAGAGCCCACGGGCCGTCTCCGCATCGACCGGAAGCCCGAAATCGAAAAAGAGGCCGGCAAGAATCTCCGCCGTGGCGGCGGCATGGCTGTCGATGACTTCGTGTTTCGCGAATTGTCCCCGACCGATGTGGTGGTCGATGGTGCCAAGCGGCTCGACGAACAGTTCCCGCGCCGCCGCTCCGGCACGGTGATGGTCCGCACAGTCGACAAACACGGCCACCCGGGAACCGCTTCGCCGCACTTCCTCCAGATAGGCGTCCTGCTGGAAAAACGGAATGTCGCCGACGAGGAAGTCGAGGCGGCGCGGCACCGGATCCGGGTTGTAACAAACGGTATCAATTCCCCGGGCACGAAGGACACGGGCCAGGGCGACTTGCGAGCCGATGCAATCGCCATCGGGCCGGGCATGGCCCACGACGACCACGGATTGGCCGGCGAGGGCGTCGAGCAGCGTTTGAAACGGGGCGGCAAGATCGGGAAAGAAACTCATGACGGACGGGACTCGCGGCGCTTCTGCTCGGCTTCGATCTCATCGAGCAGCGCGACGATGCGGCTGCCCCGCTCCATCGCGATGTCGTATTTGAAACGCACGCGCGGGATATTGCGCAGCGTGATCGTGCGTCGCAGATGCTGGTTGATCTCCTGCGCGTGCTTGTTGCGCAGGCGCTCCATGACGCGGGGGTCGACAAGGTTGCCGAGCACCGAGAAAAAAGCGGTGGCGGACTTGAAGTCGCTGGTCGATTCGACCGCGAAGATCGTCACCCCCGCCGCCTCGGTCTGAAGGTTGCGGTGAATGTAGGCGCTGATCTCACGCTTCAGCAGCTCGTTTACGCGTAGGCTTCGGTTTCCCATCGCTCGATCTCCTCGGTTGCGTCGTCAGGTGGCTGGAAACGTGCGCGGCAGGCAGCTCGACTGGCGGGTCTCTGAAGAGCGCCGGTTGGCGGGCAGGCAACCTCGAGTGGAAAGACCACGCCTCAAAGCGAGGCGCGGATCTTTTCGATCTCGAAGCACTCGATGTAATCGCCCGGCTGGTAGTCGTTGAAACCTTCCACCTGGATACCGCACTCGGTGCCGGCGCGGACCTCCTTCACCTCGTCCTTCACGCGGCGCAGCGAGGCGATCCGCCCCTCGAACTCGATGTTGTTGCCCCGGCGAATACGGGCGCTGACGTTGCTCTGCACCCGGCCTTCGACGACGAGGCAACCGGCCACGAAGCCACGCGCGATCGGGAAGACGGCGCGCACCTCGGCGACGCCGATCTTCGTCTCGCGAATCTCCGGCTCGAGCAGATCGGCCATGCGGTCGCGAATGGCGTCGATGAGTTCGTAGATGATCTCGTAGGTGACGATCTCGACGGAATGATGCTTGGCGAGCGCATCGACGCCGGACTCCTTGCGGACATTGAAGCCGACGATGAGCGCCTTGGCCGCACTGGCCATGAGCACGTCGTTCTTGGAGATGGCGCCGACTTCGGCCTCGACGATCTCGAGCTTGACCTTGTCGCTCTTGATGCCGTTGAGGCCGGAGACGACCGCTTCGACGGACCCGAAGACGTCCGCCTTGACGATGACGCGGAGCACCTTCTGCTGCTGCGCGGCGATCGCCTCGAACATCTGTTCGATGGAGACGGGCTTGGCGGCGGGCTTGGCCGCCTGGGCGCGCTTCATCTCGAAAGCGACTTCTTCGGTGATGCGCTTGGCCTCACGCTCGTTCTTGACCCGCTTGACGATCGCACCGCACTCGGGCGTGCCGGACCAGCCCATCACGCGAACCGCCGAGGACGGCGGAGCGGATTTCACCTGCTTGCCCTGGTCGTCGAACATGCCGCGCACCTTCGCATAGACCGGCCCGCAAACCACGGTGTCACCGGTTTTGAGCGTTCCGGACTCGACGAGCACGGTGGCTGTCGGACCGCGCCCGACCTCCATGGCCGACTCGATGACGACGCCCTTGAGATCGCCCTTCGGGTTGGCCTTGAGCTCGAGCAGGTCGGCCTGCAGCAGGATCATTTCGAGCAACTCGTCGATCCCTTCTCCAGTGAGAGCGGACACCGGCACCGTGATCGTCTCGCCGCCCCAGTCTTCCGGAGCGAGGTTGCGCTCCTGCATCTGGGTCTTCACACGGTCGATGTTGGCGCCCTTGGTATCGATTTTGTTGATCGCGACGATGGGCGTGACCCCGGCCTCGCGGATGTAGCGCAAGGCCTCATCGGTCTGGGGCATGAAACCGTCGTCCGCCGCCACCACGAGGATGGCGATGTCCGTGACGCGGGCGCCGCGGGCGCGCATCTCATTGAAGGCGGCGTGGCCCGGCGTATCGATAAAGGTGATCTTGCGGTCGTTGACGGAGACCTGGTAGGCGCCGATGTGCTGGGTGATGCCGCCGGCCTCACCCGCCACGACGTTGGATCGGCGGATCTTGTCGAGCAGCGAGGTCTTGCCGTGGTCGACGTGGCCCATGATGCAGACCACCGGCGGACGCGGTTCGAGCAGCTTGCTCTCGTCGACCTGCTTCTCCTCTTTTTTCTTCTCCTCTTTGGGCTGGCTGTCGCCGCGATGTTTGACGTCGAGGAGGAAACCGTGCTTTTCGGCGAGTTTCGAGGCGACCTCTTCGTCGATGCTCTGATTGAGCGAGGCGAAGATCCCCATCTCCATCATCTCGGAGATGAGCTTGAAGGGCTTGAGGCCGAGCATGGTGGCGAAGTCCCGCACCACGATCGGCGGCTTTATCTGGATGACCTTGATGTCCTCGCCTTCCTGCGGCTGATCGGCCGAAGCGGCTTCCTCGGTCTTCGGCGGCGTTGCCCCACCGACAGCGGGCGGCTGTCCCGGCCGGGCCGGGGGCGGCGCCAGATTGGGCGGCCGCGGCGGCGCCACGTTGCCCGGCGCCGGTTTGGGCGGGGCCATGTTGGCCGGCGAGACCGGCTGGGAAACCGAGGCGGCCGGCTGGTGCGGCTTTCCCGCCGCGGCGGGCGGCGCGACTTTGGGCGGCGCGGCCTTCGGCGGCGCGACCGGCGCCGGCTTGACCGGAGGCGGAGCGGGCGGCCGCACCGGCGGAACCGCCGGACGCGGCGGATTGACCGCGGCGCGCCGAGCCTCTTCGCGGGCGCGGCGCTCCTGTTCGACCTGCTCGGCCGACTTCACGAAAACGCCGGGCGGAAGGCCGCCGGCGGGCTTGCCCGACGGCTCTTCGGCGCTTTTTTCGGCCTCGGCGGCCTGCGCCTTCGCTTCGGCGGCAGCCTTCTCGGCGGCCGCTTTTTCCGCAGCAGCTTTTTCCTCGGCCGCCTTTTCGGCGGCGAGACGCTCGGCTTCGGCCTTTTCGGCCTCGGCCCTGGCCCGGGCTTCTTCTTCTGCCTTTCGGGCAAATTCCTCAACCAGCGATTCGGCGGAGATATTGTCGATCGTGCTGGAGGCGCTGGTCACCTGGTAACCCCGCTCCTGGAGAAGCGCGATCAGCTGTTTATTATCGAGGCCGATCTTCTTGGAGAGCTGGTGAATTCTGATACTCATATGTGGGCTGCTGTCGGATGGAACGGGAGCGAAAAAAATGGATACGGTTGAGGCGGGTCAGGAGCCCCGGCTGCTGAGGAAGTCTTTTACCTTGGCAATGATGTCGCGCGCATCGACTTCACTGAAGCCGGCGTCGACGAGATCTTCGGCACTGACGCCATCGAAGGCCTCGGGCGAGATGAGGCCGACGGAGACGAGCTGCTGGGCAAGCGTGTCGGAAATGCCGGGGATCTGGGTGAGGCTGGCAGCGGCGTCGGCGACTTTGCTGTCGAAGTCCGCCACTTCGACCTGCTCCTTGGTGATGTCGAGCCGCATACCGATCAGACGCGAGGTGAGACGGGCGTTTTGCCCCTTGCGGCCGATGACGACCGCGAGATCAGCCTCGGCGACCTCGATTTCGACACGCCGGTTGCGTTCGTCGACCCGCACCGCCTTGGGGACGACGGGCTTGAGGGATTCGAGCAGGAGTTCCTTCGGATCGGCCTTGTATTCGATGATGTCGATTTTCTCGCCACCAAGCTCGCGGACGATGCTCTTGACGCGGGCGCCACGGGCACCGACGCAAGCCCCGACCGGATCGACCTTGGGATCGGTGCTGCTGACGGCGATCTTGGTGCGATAACCGGGCTCGCGGGCAAAGGCCTCGATTTTCACGGTGCCATCAGCGATTTCGGCGACTTCGAGCTCGAAGAGACGGCGGACGAATTTCGGGCTGGCCCGGGAGAGGATGATCTCAGGCCCGCGGTTGGTCGAATCGATGGCGAGCAACAGGCAGCGGACACGCTCGCCGGGCGAGTAATCTTCGCCCGGAATCTGTTCGCGAGGCGG
>RFJS01000423.1 GCA_003694825.1 Verrucomicrobiota bacterium
CGGGGCCGAAGATCGGGCAGAGCTTTATCTTGACCCAGACCGGCTGGCCCGCGGTGCGGTGGAGGCAAAGTTCGGCTTCGGCGGTGTGGCCGGAGACGGCGCGCTCGATGGCGAGTTGAAAGGTTTTCTCGTCGGTCTTCGGACCGGCGGTGAAGTCGAGGGGCGTGCCGATGGCCTGTTCGCGGTCGCATTCGAAGATGCGAAGGAAGGCGGAGTTGACGGCGGTGATGCGGGGGCCGGTCGGGGTGAGGCCGGCGACAGCGACGCCTTCGGCGATTTCATCGACGATGTGTTCGAGCGGCACGGTATGGACAGGCCGGTTCTGGCGCTCCGCGGTGACATCGCGGGCGAGGATGTTGATGGCGTCGTGATCCCGGGTGAGGCGCAGGGAGAGGGCGATCCAGAGCGTGGAGGCGCCGGGCCGGGGGATGCGCACCGTGGTCTCGCCCACGGGTTGGCCGCAGAGGAGACGACGGAGCCGATTGCGCAGCAGCGGCCGGTCGGCGGCTTCGACGAGGTCAGCGAGGGGGCGACCTTCGATCTCGTTGGCGCAGCGGTGCAGATGGCGCTGCCAGGCCGGGGCGCAGGCGCGGATGCGACCGCCGGTGTCGAGGGTGGCGAAGTGGCTTTCGGTGAGCTCGAGGACCGCGCTCTCGGTCGCGTCCGGAGAAGGTGTCCGGGCAGTCTGGACGGGACCGAGAGGGCGGGGCAGGTGTGCGCTGTGGGGAGCCGGTTTGCGCCGGCGTGTCCGTTGCTTGTTTCCTGCTCGATTCGAGTTGAGGGGCGGCATGGGGAGACACGCGCCGTGGATTCGGTGGCGGTTCACCCGTCCCAGGGCGGGTGGCTGCGCCTGCCGGATCAGACGAGCACGCTGACCAGTTCGTGCTGAATGGCGTAACGGGTGAGCGCGGCGACGTTGTGCAGGTTGAGCTTGCGCATGATATTGGTGCGGTGGTTGTCCACCGTGCGCACGCTCAAGCCCAGCTTGGCCGCGATTTCGCGTGTCGAGAACCCTTCGGCGACGAGCTGGAGGATCTGCTTTTCTCGATTGGAGAGCGGGTGGGTGGCGCGGGCGGCCTCCGGGTTGCGGATGAGTGTCCGCATGGCGGTGGCCATCTTCGGGCCGATGAAGGTTCCGCCGGCCGCGATGATTTCGAGGGCCTTCTTGAACTCGCTGAAGCCATCCATTTTGTCGACGTAGGCCTGGGCGCCGGCACCGAGCAGCTCGCGAATGTTTCCGGGCGAGCCACGGCCGGAGAAGACGAGCACCTTGACGCTCGGCAGGCTCGTGGTGAGCTGCTTGAGCACCTCGATGCCGTTGAGACTGGGCAGACCGACGTCGAGAATGACGATGTCAGGCTTGATTTCGAGTGAGCGGGTCAGGCCTTCCCGGCCATCCCCAAATGTGGCGGCCACATCGTATCCGGGAATGAGCCGGATAAACTCGGCAAGCATATCTCTGACCGCCGTTTGATCCTCAATGACAACAACACGTTTCATAAAAAGTCACATCCTGTGGGCTGGTAGAACGACCGGAGGACGAGGCACTTAACTCTGCTCAGAGGGGATGGGGGGAAGTGCCGGAATTTTTCTGCTAAGCATAAGTAAATCCCGGGAATTTTTACTTTCGGAGGATGCCGGTGCCTCGGTGGTGACGCGTAGGGCGCGGTGCACAGCGGGACTGGTTTTTTTCTGCAACTTCACCGGCGGGGCCGGGGTTGTCCGGGGTGAGTGCGGCCGAAGAAACGGCGGCACGGATGAGCAACCTCAAACCCGAGAATAACTACGATGAAGAGCATCAGTTTCTGGAAGCCGGTCGTCGCCACGGCCGTTCTTTTCACCCTCGCCGGCACGGGGCCGGTCGTCTCCGCCGCGTCCCGGGCGGATTTGCAGGCCCACCCCGGTTATGTCGATCTGGGGGAGTTCGCGCCTGCGGTGTCGGGCGGTGAATTTGTGGAGGTGAATCTTGGGAAGGCACTGATCCGGTTTGCCGCGACGGTCGCGGCAAAGGAGGAACCCGAACTGGCGGAGCTGCTGGCGGGAATCGAGGCGGTCCGGGTGAATGTGGTGACGCTCGACGAGTCGAATCGCGACGCGATCCAGGAGCGGGCCGGGGAGATCGCGAGGACGCTGGCCGAGCGCGGCTGGGAGCGAGCGGTCAGGGTGCAGGATGCCGGAGAGAACGTGCATATCTACGCCAGGACGGCCGAGGCTGGCGCGATCCAGGGGCTGACGATCGTCGTGGCGGAGGAGAAGGGCGAGGCCGTGTTCGTCAATATCGTCGGCCACATCCTCCCCGATCAGGTGGCAACGGTCGCGGAGAGCCTGGATATCGAACCGTTGCGGCACCTGAAGACGGCGGCGGGTGACGCCAGGGAATCATGACGATGCGCGCGCGGACGAACAGCATGCCGAAACAGCCAGCGGCTCGCGGCCGGCGCTCTGCCGTTCGCC
>RFJS01000424.1 GCA_003694825.1 Verrucomicrobiota bacterium
ATGGATCCGCTGTCCCGGCCGGACCAACCGGGTTAGGGTTGCCCGGCGGGAACGCAGCGACGATTGTGGAGAGCCTGACATGCCAGAGATCTCGGTAGCCTCATTGCCGGCGCGCCTGCAGCGGCAGGTGACGCATGCCCGCACGGCGATCGATCGCGGAAACACCGAATACGCGATCAGCATCTGCCGGGGCATCCTGCGCGAGCACCCCGGCTGCCTCGCGGTTCGGCGCCTGCTTCGCGCCGCGCAGCTGAAGCTTTACAAGGAAAAGAATCCCCTCCTGGCCCGGGCCGTCGGGGTGATCCTCGGCACGCCCGCGGTGGCAACGGCGCGGGCGATGCTCAAGAACCATCCGGCCCGCGCCATGGACGCGGCGGAGCGGGCCCTCTCGGCCTACCCGCTGAACGTGGCTGCGCTGCGCATCGTGGCGGCCGGGGCGATGGCGCTCGAGCTACCCGAAACGGCCGTGTTTGTGCTCGAGGCGGCGCGGGAGATCAGTCCGGACAATCGGGCGATCCGCATCGAACTGGTCAGAGCCTACACCGCCAACGGCCAGGCGGACGAGGCCGTGCGGATTGCGGATCGCCTGCTCAGTGAAGATCCGTCCAATCCCGAGCTGCAGGAACTCGTCAAGCGGGCCTCGGTCGCCCGATCGATCCGTGCGGGCCACTGGGATGCGGCGAGCGGTTCCTACCGCGACAGCCTCCGCGATGAGGACCGGGCGGACGTCATCGAACAGACCAACAAGCTCGTCGCCTCCGCAGAGGCGACCCGGCGGATCATCGAAGAGGCGCGCCGGCGGGTCGAGATCGAGCCGCTCAATCTCAATAACTACCGCACCATCATCGAGGGATACCGGCGTCTCGGGGAGCTGGAGAACGCCCTCGAGTGGGTGGGGCGCGCCCGCGCCATCCCCGTCGGCTCGGTGGATGCCAACCTCGAGCGTGCCGAGGTCGATTTGCGCATCGAGCTGGCCGAGAAGCGTGTCGCCGAGCGGGAAAAGGCGGTGCGGGCCGAGGGCGGGGATCCCGATCGCGATGACGAGACCCGGCGGCTGCGGGCGGCCTTGTCCGATCTGCGTATCGACAATCTCGAGGCGCTCACGCGCAAATACCCGAACGAACTCGGCTACCGCTATGAACTCGGTCGGCTCTACCTCGAAGCCAGCCGCGTCGATGAGGCCATTCAGCAGTTTCAGCTTTCGCAGCGCAGCCCGAAATTCCGCGTCAGCTCGCTTGCGGCGCTGGCGGAAAGTTTCATGGCCAAGGGGCTGTTCGACCTCGCGGCCGAACAGCTCGAGATCGCGCGATCGGAGCTTGCCGGCTTTGACGCGCAGAAAAAGGAAATCATCTACCAGCTGGGATGCTGCTACGAGAAGCTCGGCCAGCAGGAGAAGGCGCTGAAGGAGTTCAAGCAGATCTATTCGGTCGACATCGGCTTTCGCGATGTCGCCGCGAAAATCGACGCGTTTTACTCGAAGGGGTGACGGGGCTGTGAGGGAGTCCGCCTCAGCTTGACGGCGGCGCGCTCGCGACGACAGCGCCAGGCTTCCGGCTGTTCAGGATACGCTCTCAGGATCGGCCGACGCGCCGGGCGCCGATCTCGGCAAGCACTCCGGCGGCGACGACGAGGCCGCCCCCGGCGATGAGCCGCGGCAGGTCGGCCTGTTCGCCGAAGACAAACAGAGAGCAGGCCACGGCCAGAGGGATTTTAAGGTTGTTCACCACCCGCCAGCGGTCCGGCGGCGGTGCGCGCGGCGCCGAAATTCCACAGAAAGAAACACAGGCCCGATGCGATCACACCGAGATAGAGCAGTGTGAGCCATTGGCCGGTATCGATCGACGGGATCGTGCCGATGGCCGGAAGCGCCCAGGGCAGCGTCGCGAGCACCGCCCCCGCGTAGAGCAGAGCGAACACCCGGGCATCGGAGACCCCGGCATGCTTGTGCTTCCACTTTCGATACGCCACCTGGCCGGCGGCAAAGGCGATGTTGGAGAGCTGGATCAGGCCCACGCCGGTCCACGGCACGGACTCGAGCGGACGGCCCATCACCACGATGCCCGCCCCGACGGTCGCCACCGCGGCAGCGGGCAGGGACCACGCCCGCCAGGCCCGTCCCGGCCCCTCCGCCAGAAGGCTGACAAACAGGGGCGTGAAGATCGTCATCACCACCACCTCGTAGGCCGCGAGCTGGCGAAACGAGGCGATGTAGGCCACATACATCAGCCCGAACTGCACGGCTCCGATCGCGACCAGCGTCAGCGCGTCGCGCCCGCGCAGCCCCCGCGGCCGGAAGAAGGGGAGAAACACCAGCAGTGCGAGCAGGACCCGGATGCACGCGACCAGCGAAGGGTCGATGCCCGTCAGCCGGCCCTTGATCAGGCCGAAGGAAAAAGCCCAGACGATGGAGACCAGTAGCAGCCAGATCATGGATACGGAAGCAGCACCGGACGGTTACACGCGGAAAATCGCGCCGAGCCGCCGGCCGAGCAGAAGGGAGACGCCCCCCACGGTGACCGCGAGAAAGGCCATCGCCCAGACGCCGAGCGCGGCGGCGAGAAACCGGCCGTCGCCGAGCAGTTGAAACAGTTCGAAGATTGCCTTGGTGATCGGGTAGAAGAGTTGCTTCTGCGCGAGAATCAGCGAATCGGATACCTCGAGCATCGCGAAGGAAAACACGAGAAACCCGCCGGCGATGACATTGGCGGAAATCAGCGGCAGGGTGATCTTCATCGTCGTCCTCAACGGCGGGCAGCCGAGGTTTTGCGCGGCCTCCTCGAGGGTGACACTGGTCTGCTGAAGCCCGGCGACGGCGGCGCGCACCATGTAGGGCAGCCGCCGCACGGCGTAGGCGATGATGAGCAGCGCCGTGGGATTTTCCACGGGATTGAGAAAGGCGAAGAAGTGGCCCTCCTGGCTCATGGCGAGGTATCCGAAAGCCATGACAAGGCCGGGGACGGCCAGCGGCATCATCGCCATGGCGTCGAGGATCTGGCGGCCGGGCAGGGTGGTGCGCACGATCACATAGGCGATGGCCACGCCGATGACGATGTCGGCGATGGTCGAGAGCCCGGCGAACTTCAGGGAATTGGCGATGGCGGGGACGGTGAGGCTGTGGCCGATCGCGAGCTCGAAGTTGCGCAGGGTGAGCGTCTCGGGAACCACGGTGCCATACCAGTCGTTGGAAAACGCCACGAGGATGACCCCGAGGTGAGGCAGGATGGCCACGAAGGTGACGCTGGCAAACAGGGCGGTGCAGAGGATGCGCCGCACCGGACCGGGATCACGGGCCCCGCCGGTGCTGGTCGCCTTCGCCATCATCGCGTAGGCCTTGCGACCGAAGAGCCCCTTGCCGAGAGCGTAGAGGGCGACCGAGGCCGCGAGCATCACTGCCACGAGCGCGTAGGGAAAGGGGCTGCCGCCGATATCCTTGAGCCCGTAGTAGATCTGCACGGAGGTGACCCGCGAATAGTCGAAGATGAGCGGCACGCCCAGCTCGGTGAACGACCAGATGAAGACGATGGTCGCGCCGGCGAAGACGCCGGGGTTGATCAGTGGGAGCGTGATCCGGCGAAAGCGGCGCAGCCCGGTGCAGCCGAGATTGGCGGCAGCCTCTTCCATGGCCGGGTCGACATTGGCGAGCGCCGCGACGATGTTGAGGTAGAGGATTGGATAGAGATTGAAGGCCTGCACGACGACCACTCCCCAGAACGGGCTCGTGGCAAACCAGTCGATCGTCGCCCCGTCGGCGAGCAGCCCAAATTCCTGCAGCAGGGCGTTGAAGGCGCCATATTGGCCGAAGACCTGGCGGATGCCGATCGCCCCGACGAAGGGGGGAAGGATCATGGGCACGAGAATGAAGGCGCCGAGCAACTGCTTGCCGGGAAACAGGTAGCGGTCGGAGACGAAGGCGAGCGGCAGCGCGATGAGCAGTCCGGTGAGGGTGGTGCAGGTGGCGAGCAGGAAGGAGTTGCGCAGGGCGACGAGCTGCAGCGGATCGGTGAAAATCTCGACGACGTAGGTGAGGGTGAAATGACCATCCGGGTCGAGGAAGCCGCCGCGCAGGATCTGCAGGATCGGCCAGAGAAAGAAGGCGCCGAAGAAGGCCAGGGTGACGGCGAAAACCACTGCTGCGAAACCGCGCGACATGCCCGCAGGAGGTTTGGACGGGGCGAGGCGGCGGCAAGGCCGAAATCAGCCTCGGGGCGAGGGGAGTCGGTTGCCGGCCGCGCGATGCGCAGGGGGCCCGGGGACGAAAGGCGGCGGGCGGGGCGGCCCGAATCGAGGCGGCGGAGCGCCTGGCGGGCCGGGTTTTCCGGCCGATCAGCTCTCGGCGGCGGCCGGCGGCGTCGAGGGTCGGGGAGGCGACTGGCGTTCCTGCAGGGCGACGCCGGGTTTCCAGGCGGACTGGTGTGGGTTGATGCGCCTGCGGGCGGCCTGCACGATCGTGGCGATCTTGTCGGGGTTGATCGGCTTGGAGAGGTAGTTGTCCATGCCGGCTTCGATGGCGCGCTCGCGGTCGCCGTCCATGGCATCGGCGGTGAGCGCGCAGATGTAGGCGGGACGTTCGCGCATGAGTTGATGTTCGAGGGCGCGAATGCGGCGGGTGGCCTCGTGGCCATCCATTTCGGGCATGCGGATGTCCATGAAGATCAGGTCGTATGCTTTCGCTTCGCAGGCGGCGACAGCTTCGGCGCCGTTGACGGCGAAGTCGGCGGCATGCCCGAGCTTGCGGAGCAGCAGCTGGGCGACGCGCCGGTTGACCATGTTGTCCTCGGCGACGAGGATGCTCAGCTCGGCCGGAGGCTCCTGCCCGGGCTCGCCGTGGGCTGACGGTGTGGCTGCCGGTTCGTTCGGCTTTTCCGGGGGCGGTTCGGCCGCGGCCGTGGCGGCGGTGCGATCGGATGGGGTGTCGGAGGACGTGTCGGCGGACGTCCCGGCGGCGTTTTCGCGAACGCCGGAGCAGGCGGTGGCGCCGGCCTCATCATCCGGCGCGGGGAGGGAATCTCCGGCTGGTTTGTCCGTCTCGAGCGCCGCGTCCGCTTCGGAGCCGATCCCCACGAGGATATCGAAGGAGAAGCGGGCGCCGCCCTCGGGGCGGTTTTCGCAGGTGATGTCGCCGCCGAGCAAGCGGCAGAGGCGGCGTGAGATGGCGAGGCCGAGGCCGGTGCCGCCGAATTTGCGCGTGGTGGAGGAGTCGGCCTGGCTGAAGGGGGTGAAGAGTTTGTCGACCTTGTCCGGCGGGATGCCGATGCCGGTGTCGAGAACGTCGATACGCAGCCGGGCTCTGGTGTCGCCGGAGCCGGTCTCGGTGCCCTCCTTGCGGACGGTGACGGTCACGCCGCCGCGCGCGGTGAACTTCACGGCGTTGCCGACGAGATTGATGAGAATCTGCTGCAGCCGGTTGCCGTCGGTGATGACGATGGGGGGGACGTCCGGTGCGATGTCGACGCGCATGTCGAGCTGTTTGATGGCGGCGTTGTGCCGGTTGATGAACACCACGTTTTCGACAATGTCGGCGATGCTGACGGGACGGTTCTCCAGCTCGACACGGCCGGCCTCGAGTTTGGATAGGTCGAGGATGTCGTTGATCAGGGCGAGGAGCGTTTCGCTCGAGCGCCGGATGACCTCGACGTATTCGCGCTGTTCGTCGTCGAGGCGGGTGTCCTGCAGCAGGGTGGAGTAGCCGATGATGCCATTCATGGGCGTGCGGATCTCGTGGCTCATGACCGCGAGAAACTCCGCCTTGGCCCGGCCGGCGCGCTCGGCGGCGTCGCGGGCGCGCCGGAGCTCCTGTTCGGAGCGTTTGCGCTCGGTGATGTCGGCGAGGGTGACGGCGACGCCGTCACCGAGGTCGGTGGCGACGACGCGGAACCAGCGTTCGAAGCCGAACCGCCGGAAATGGTATTCGATGTCGATAGGGCGGCCGGTGTGGATGACGCGGGTGAACAGCCGGATGAAATGTCGGCCGGGTTTCCCGCGCATGAGCCGGCTGAGCCGCGCGCCTTCGATCATGTTGGGGGAGACGCGGCGCACCATGTTGCGCGCGGTGGGATTGAGGACGGTGAGGGTGAAGTCGACGATCTCGCCGGTGTCGTCATGCACGGCGTGGAAGGCCATGATGGCGTCGACCGAGGTGTTGAGGACCGCCTGGAAGATCCGGCGGTGGTCCTCGGCTTCGGCGGTGGCCTGGTAGCGCTGCATGCACAGGCTGAGGTTGACTGCGATCGTGCGCAGCACGGCGACGGCCTCGGCCGACCAGGGCTGCTCATGGATACAGTCATCGAAGCCGATGAGGCCATGGCATGCGCCGTCGAGCATGACGGGCACGAGCAGGATGGAACGGATCTGCTGGGGTTCGAGGACGGCGCGGTGCGCGTCGGGCAGTTCGCGGACGATGGCGTTGATCTCCCGGCCGCCGGCGAGGGATTCGGCCCAGTCCCCCATGCCGATGGCGGTGAGATCGAGGTTTTGCAGCTCCGGATCATCGATTTGTGGTTCGACATCGGGGCAGCACCATTCGAATCGCTGGGAGATGATGAGGCGGCCGTTTTCGCTGTCAGTGTGCGCGTCGAAAAAGTAGGCCCGACAGGCGCGGGAGGCTTTGCCGAGGGTGGCGAGGATGTGAGGCAGGGCCCGGTCGAGGTCGCGTTCGACCAGGAGGATCCGATTGACTGCGGCCGTGCCCTCGATGAGGCGGAGGTTGCGCTCGATCGTGAGGGTGAGGTTGTCGGCCTTTTCGATGGCGGCCCGGCGGTCTTCTTCCGCGGCGCGGGCGCGCAGTTCGCGTTCGAGGGAGGCACGGCGAACCATCGCTACGGAGAAGCCGACGATGGCGGCGAGCAGGAAGGCGACAAAGAGGGCGGCGAGGGAGGCCGTGCGGATGCCGGCCATGCGACGGGCGAGTTGATCGGCATGGATGTCGACGCCGACGATGCCGGCGAGGCGTCCGGCGCTGTCGTAGAACGGGGCGAAGCCGCTCATGAAGGTGCCGAATTCATCGGTGAAGGGCTGCCGGGTGGTCTCGGTGGCTTCGAGCCGGAAGGCGCGCAGCAGGGCCGGAACAACCTTCTCGTAGCGGCTGCCGATCGGGGAGAGGATGGTTTCTCCGATCTCGGCGAGCGTCGGGTCGTAGACGGTGTCGAGGATGAAGCGAACCTGCCGGTCCGCATCGAGGATCGTGGTATAGACGTAGTGGACGTCCGGTGCGGAGCGGTGAAACTCGACCAGCGGAGCCAGCGCCCGGCGGTGTTCCTTGGAGCCCATTTGCTCCGGTGAACGGAGGCGGTTGTGCAAATCGCCATCGACCCGCTGCGCGGCCTCGTTGGCGAGGCGGGCGAGGTTTTCGCGCACGGATGCGAGAAAGGAGTGGGTGGCGTTGGTGTAGAGGGTTGTGATGCTCGCGGCCGATACGACGAAGACAATGATGGCGAGAATGAACCCTTCGACAGCCGGCGAGAGTTTCCGGGAGCGGCGGTCTTTGGGTTTCTCAGGCATCGGTGGCTGGTTTCTGGTGGCGGCGGAGCCCCGGTCAGCAACGGCGGTGGCGGCCGTGCTTGTGTATCGGGTACGTGCCAGCCCGTGTTGAGGTCAGCATGCCCATTCGAACGAGGAGTTGGCTTCGATCTCTTCGATGGTGGTGAGGCCGAGCAGCACTTTTTTCAGCCCGTCGTAGCGCAAGGACTTGTAGCCGGTCTTGCGGGCGGCGGCGGTGAGCTCCTGGACGCTGCCGTTGCGGTTGATGATCTCGCGCATCTCTTCGCTGATGAGGGCGAGTTCGTGAAAGGAGATGCGGCCTTTGTAGCCGGTGTATCCGCATTCGGGGCACCCGCGGCCGCGGTAGAAGGGGACCTCGACGAGGCCCTCGGGCTGGAAGTATTTGAGCAGTTCCTCGCGGGATGGATAGTAGGGCTCCTTGCAGCGCTGGCAGATGCGGGCGGCGAGGCGCTGGGCGACCACGCCGATCACCGCTGGAGCGACCTGGTAGGGCTCGACGCCGATGTCGATCAGTCGCGTGACGGCCTGGATGGCGCTGTTGGTGTGCAGGGTGGCGAAGACGAGGTGACCGGTGAGGGCGGACTCGATCGCGATCTTCGCCGTCTCCACATCGCGGATTTCGCCGACGAGGATGACGTCGGGGTCCTGACGGAGGATGGAGCGCAGGACATGGCCGAAGGTGAGGCCGATCTCGGCGTTGACCTGCGTCTGGTTGAGGCCCTCGACCTGAAGTTCGACCGGATCCTCGATCGTGGTGATGTTGACGTCGGGGGAGTTGATCTCGGCGAGGGAGGCGTAAAGGGTAGTGGTCTTTCCCGAGCCGGTGGGCCCCGTCACGAAGATGATGCCACTGGGATTGCGGATGAGGCGCTTGTAGGGCTGGAGGACCGTCTGCGAGATGAGCATCTGATCCAGCCGCAGGAAGTCCTTCTTGTTGCCGAAGGCGAGGACGCGGATCACGACCTTTTCGCCGTAGATGGTCGGCAGGAAGGAGATGCGGAAATCGGCCCGGTTGTCGCCGATTTTCATCGAAAAGCGGCCGTCCTGGGGGAGGCGGTTTTCGGTGATGTTGAGGTTGCTCAGGATCTTCAGTCGCGAGGTAATGGCGACGTGGAGATCCTTCGGGAACGTGAGCACTTCGCGGAGGTTGCCGTCGATGCGGAAGCGGATGGAGGTGAAGGTCTCGCGGGGCTCGATGTGGATGTCGGAGGTGCGCTCGCGCAGCGCGAAGTAGATCAGCGAATTGACGACCTGGATGAGCGAGGCGTTTTCGACCAGCTCGGTGACGGCCTCGGCAGACATCGTGTCGTTGAGCTGCAGGTCGATGGAGCGCAGCTCGGCAAGACTTTCCTTCACCGATTTTTCGGTGAGGTAGTGCATTTCGATGCCGGCTTCGATCTCGCTGGGGAGCGAGAAGACGGCGGAAATGGGGTGCTGCGTGATGCGGCTGAGTTTTTCGATCAGCTCCTGGTCGAGCGGATCGGCCATCGCCACGGTGAGCAGCGTGTCGAACAGGTAGAGCGGCAGGACCTTCGCCTTGATCGCGATCTCGCGCGGAATCAGGTCCATGGCGTCTCGATTGACGATGGTCGTGACAGGCTCGACGTAGGCGACGCCGATGGAGTCGCCCCAGAGCTTGCCCGCGACCTCCTTGGGCAGGAGTTTTTTCTCCACGATCGCCTCAAGCAATTCGAGGCTGCCCTCGGGATGCTCCTCGAGGAGCGGCTCCAGCACTTCGTCGGAGAGCCGGTGGGGCTCTCCGCGGATGGCTTCCATGAAGCGGGTGTTATTGACGGTTGGCACGGTTGCGGGCACGGGCTATGCGGGCCTGGGCGAAGATCCGGGTGATCTCGACCTGGTCGAGGATTTCGCGGGAGAAGTAGGAGAGACGACGTTCGATTTTCAGCTCTTCGAGGATTTCCGGCAGGGAGTATTTGACCTCCTTGATTTGCACGATCGGCGGCTCTTCCGCCGGGTTGCCGGTATCAGTGGTGTTGTCGAAATCGGCCATGGTCATGCCTCCTCACGATTGGGGGACGTCGGCAGGGGTGGTTCCGGTGCTCGGCTTGCGGGCGGTTTCGCCGAAGGTGTCGAGGAGGGTCTCCTCGATGATTTCGATCATTTGTGGCCGCGGGGTGTCCTTGCGGATGAAGTTTGCGGCGCCGAGCTCGAGCGCATCTTCGACGACGCGGCGCATGGCCAGAGAGGTGAGCATGATGACGACGGCCTCGGGATCGATTTCGCGGATTTTCCGGAGCGCCTCGAGGCCGTCGGTGATCGGCATGTTGACATCGAGCAGGACCACCTCGGGACGTTGTTCGCGGTAGATGTCGATGGCCTCCTGCCCGTTGGAGGCCTCAAGGATGCGGCCGGCGACGACCTTGCGCATGAGCACGGCCAGAAAGGAGCGCACGTGCGTGTCGTCGTCGACGACCAGAGCGTTCAGTTTGAAGGCCATGGCGTAAGAGAAAGAGGTGGGCAGAACGCCGGGAGAGACATGCTCTCCCTGCAGCGAACCATTGAAAGGTGGGTCGGCTTTGAAAATTTACTCACGAGTGTGCGATTTCCCGGGTATCAATCGGGTAAAACTCCCTATCGCCCGAAACCGCAGGCGCTTGAATGGCAAAAGCCCCCAAAAAGGGGGGCGGGGTGGCTTTCGAAGCGCGCGCGTCGGATCGAGGTCCGGACCCCTTGGCCCCTCGTTGGAAAATACATATCAAGACATACAGATATGTTGATATTTTCCTTGCGGTGCCGATGGAGGCGAAGAACCTCTCAGTCTTATGTCTACGAGTTTTGTGTTTTCTTCCGAATCGGTGGGCGAGGGGCATCCCGACAAGGTCGCCGACTTCATTTCCGACAGCATTCTGGACACCTGCCTCGAGCAGGATCCCAACAGCCGCGTGGCGTGCGAGACGCTGGTCAAGTCGAACCACGTGGTCCTCGCGGGCGAGATCTCCACGACCGCGACCATCAACTACGAGACGATCGTTCGCGAGGCCATCCGCGAGATCGGCTACATTCACGACGACGATATCTTTCACGCGGACAAGGTCTTCATCTCCAACCTCATCACCCGGCAGTCGCCCGACATTGCGCAGGGGGTCGACGCCCGTGAAGCGGCCGGCAAGGGGCACGGAGAGCAGGGAGCGGGCGATCAGGGGTTGATGTTCGGCTATGCGTGCAACGAGACGCCCGAAATGATGCCGACCGCCATCATATATGCGCATCGTCTCGGGCGCGAGCTCACGAAGCTGCGCAAGAGCCGTGTCGTCGAGTGGCTGCGTCCGGACGCGAAATCGCAGGTGTCGATCCGCTATGAGAACGACAGGCCGGTGCGCGTCGAAAACGTGGTCATCTCCACCCAGCATTCTTCGCACGTGGAGCACGCCGCGATCCGCGAGTTTCTCATCGAACACGTCATCAAGAAGGTCCTGCCGGCCGACATGATGGACGAGCGCACCGAGTTTCTCATCAACCCGACCGGCCGGTTCGTCATCGGCGGCCCGGAGGGCGATTGTGGCCTGACCGGGCGCAAAATCATCGTCGATACCTATGGCGGCTGGGGCCGCCACGGCGGCGGCGCCTTCTCCGGCAAGGACCCCACCAAGGTCGACCGTTCCGCGGCCTACATGTGCCGCTGGGTGGCCAAGAACGTCGTGGCGGCCGGGCTGGCGGACATCTGTGAGCTGCAGGTCGCCTACGCGATCGGTCACCCGCAGCCGGTGAGCATCTGGATCGATGCCATGGGCACGGCGAAGGTCCCGGAAGAGAAAATCGTCAAGGCGGTGCGCGAAGTCTTCAGCTTCAAGCCCGCCGACATCATCAAATCCCTCGATCTGCAGCGGCCGATCTACCGGCGCTCGACCAACTACGGCCACTTCGGCAAGGACGACCTCCCCTGGGAACAAACCAACAAGGTCGACGAACTCCGCGCCTGCATCTGAACCACCCGAACCAATCGACGAGACCCTCACAACATGAGTGATACCGCCTCCCTGGAACTGCTTCCCTACAAGATTCGCGACATCTTGCTGGCCGAGTTCGGCCGCAAGGAAATCACCATCGCGGAAAACGAGATGCCCGGCCTGATGGCCATCCGCGAGAAATACGCGGCGCAGAAACCGCTGCAGGGCGTTCGCATCTCCGGCTCCCTGCACATGACCATCCAGACTGCCGTGCTGATCGAGACGCTTCGCGATCTCGGCGCGAATGTCCGCTGGGCGAGCTGCAACATCTTCTCCACCCAGGATCATGCCGCCGCCGCGATGGCGGAGGCCGGCGTGCCCGTCTTCGCGTGGAAGGGAGAGACGCTTGAGGAGTATTGGTGGTGCACCTACCAGGCGCTGACCTTCCCGGGCGGACTTGGCCCGCAGCTCATCGTCGACGACGGCGGCGATGCCACGCTGCTCATCCACAAGGGCTACGAGCTCGAGGAGGGCAGCGACTGGGTAAACGAGCCGTCCTCGAGCCGGGAGGAGCAGGTCATCAAGGATCTGCTCAAGAAGATCCATGCCGAGGATCCGAACCATTGGCACGCGCTCGTGAAGGAATGGCGCGGTGTCTCCGAGGAGACGACCACCGGTGTGCATCGCCTCTATGCCATGCATCAGAAGGGCAAGCTGCTGGTGCCCGCCATCAACGTGAACGACTCGGTGACGAAGTCGAAGTTCGACAACCTCTACGGTTGTCGCGAATCCCTCGTCGATGGCATCAAGCGCGCCACCGATGTCATGATCGCCGGCAAGGTCGCAGTGGTTTGTGGATACGGAGATGTCGGCAAGGGTTGCGCGGCGGCGCTGCGGGGCCAGGGGGCCCGGGTCGTCGTCACCGAGATCGACCCCATCTGCGCGCTCCAGGCGG
>RFJS01000425.1 GCA_003694825.1 Verrucomicrobiota bacterium
CCTCGATGCTGTCGTGAAGAAACGCATCGGCGGGGATGCGGCCGCGCCGGTATTCGGTGATCATCTTCTGGAAGCGCTCGCGGCGCAGCCGCGGGATCGAGGCGGGCATGTCGCGGGCCGCCTTGACCTCGCCACGGCGGCGCGTCTCCGCGGCGGGGGAGCGGACGTTTTTCTTCTGGATGACCACCTTGGGCCTGGCCTCGGCCACGGTCGGGGTACGGCCGTGGGCGGGAAGCTCGACCTTGCGGACCGGCAGTTCACTCATCCGGATCACGCGCAGCGGGACGACGCCATCGCCCTTGACCGTGCCGCCGCCGGGGCGCACGGCGTCTTTGGTGGAAATCTCGGCGCGCCGGGTCGGATCGATGGGCTGGGTGGGATCGGGCAGGGCCCGGACCGGGGCGGCTGCCGAGGCGAGCAGGCCGAGGCAGAGGAGCGGGAGACGGAGGCCGCCTGTGAGGTTGCATCCCATCGGCGGCGCACGATCGCGGAAAAGCTTCCGGCACGCAAGGGTGATTGCCCCGGGCGGCGGGATGGCGGGGCCGGAGGGGGAGCGCGAGGGGGCGAAACCGGCCGCGCCGGCGGATCAGCTGCCGGTGCGGCGTTCGCAGTCGAAGGTCAGGCCGACGGCGGCGCGCCAGGCGTCGAGGCCGGCCATGTTGCCGAGCGTATCGGCCCACGACATACAGGGAGAGCGGGCCTCGAGGTCGCCGGTGCGGATGGCGTCGGCCACGCGTTCGATTTCGATGGCGTAGAGCGAGGCCGGGGCGTCGACAAGCAGCTCGGTCGGGGTGCTCTGGCCTTCGCGCTGCACGAGGATGCGGGCGTCTTTCTGCGGAGGGATCCACGGTTGCGGGACCACGATGTGTCCGGCGGATCCCCAGATGCGCAGGGTGTGTTCGGAGGCGACGCGTATGCCGCAGGCGAGAGCGGCGAGACAGCCGCCGGGGAACTTCGCGCTCGCTGTCGCCAGTTCGTCGACGCGACTGCGCTCGCCGATGTGGGCGGTGCCGGTGATGTCGGTGGGGTTCTGAAACGGGTTGCCGCGGGCGGCGCCGGCGATGAGCCGGGCCATCGAGAGCGGGTAGCAGCCGACATCCATGATGCCGCCACCGGCGGCCGCGTTCTGCAGGCGGATGTCGTCGCGCGGCCCGAGCTTGAAGGTGAAGGTGGCCTGGATGAGCCGCACCTCGCCGATGTCGCCGTCGCGGATGACCTGCACGAGCCGCTCGGTCTGGGGATGGCAGCGATACATGAACGCCTCCATCAGGAAGACGCGCGCGCTGCGGGCCGCGGCGATGACGCGCTCGGCCTCGATGCGGTTTACCGCGAGCGGCTTTTCACAGAGGACGTGCCGGCGCAGGGCCGCCGCGCGCATGGCCCACTCGGCGTGCAGCTGGTTGGGAAGTGCGATGTAGACGGCTTCGACGGCATCGCAGCGCAGGACCTCATCGTAGCTGCCGAAGGCGCGTTCGCCGCCGAACTCGCGGGCGAAACGGCGGGCGGATTCGAGGTTGCGGCTGCCGACGGCGGCGAGCGTGGCCGAGGGGCTTTCGGCGATGGCGGCGGCGAGTTTGCGCGCGATCATGCCGGTGCCGAGGATGCCCCAGGCGATCGGTCTGCGATGGGTCATGGGAAGCGGGGACGGGGTGTCGGGCGGTGGAGGCGCGGCGGGGGCGGTTCAGCTCAGTGGTGACTGCAGCCGCAGGCGCCGCCACAGCAACCGCCGCCGGAGGGCGCGGAGGCAGCCCCGGACGAGCTCGCGTCGGCGCCGGTGATGAAGCCGTAACCACCCGAGATGATGCGCTTCACCGGCTCGCCCGTCTCCGGATCGTGGGTGAGCGGCGCGTCCTTCATGCTTTGCCGCACTTCGAAACGGCGCTTCGGTTTCGACGGATCGGAGGGAATCGTCTCGTAAACGTAGGTGGGCATGGCGCCGGGAGCGTAGCGCGAGGCGGCGGTCGCGCAAATGGGAAATCTCCGGTCACGGCGATCCAGCGGGCCCGGGGGCCGCTCGCGCGTTTGCGGTGCGGCGGGGAGCGCGGTCGGCGTCAGGACGATTTTCCGGTTGGCGCGTCGGCCGGGCGGGCGCGGCGCCGGTGGCGCGCGGTGAGGACCGCGAGCAGAGAGAGCGCGGCGAGGGTGACGGCGTAGGTCGAGGGTTCGGGAATCACGGCGAGCCAGGCTTCGGTCTGGCCCCAGGGGTTGATGCCGAATCCGACGATCGTCCGGCCATCCGGAGAGACGGCCCTGGCCGACTCGAGTGTCCAGCCCGCCAGTGCCCCGGCCAAACCGTAGTCGTCGATCAGCGTCGTCTGCAGATCGGCCATGCCGCCGGCTTGTGTCCAGATGAAGGCCTTCCGTCCCGCGGCGGTGGTTCCTTCGCCGACGATGACGCTGCCGTCACCCGATACGCCGTATCCGTGTGAATGGAAGGCGCCGCCGGGCAGGTCGCCCAGACCGATCATGCCGCCGGTGCTGGTCCAGCGAAAGGCTTCCGTGCCGTCGGCGGAATCGCTGCCCCCGACGATGGTTGTGCCGTCAGCGGAGACCGCCGAAGCCACGGAAAAGAAGCTGCCGCCGGGCAGATCGCCGAGGCCGACCATCCCGCCGGC
>RFJS01000426.1 GCA_003694825.1 Verrucomicrobiota bacterium
CGAAGTATAGCCCGCTTCATATTCATGCGCCCAGAGAAGGCCGAAACCGACCATGGCGGCGGCGGCATAGGCGAGCCAGAGGAGTTTCGCGTGCTTTGCAGGCATGGAGCGTATTCGTTGCGGGGAGTGAGTAATTTGCTTCAGTTATCGGAGGTGTTTCTGGGGGCTTTAGCGGCGCTAATGCGGGTGTGCGCTGCCCCGCCGGGAGCGGACGCTCTCGCTTTTGTCGGGTCGGCGAATGCGCAAGGTTCGGTGCGACGGTGACTTGCGAAAGGACCGGGGCGCGCCTGACGGCCTGTCCGGGGAGGGCAGTGGGGCCGGGGGTGCCGTCGCGGATTGCGTAAAAATACGGATCCGGGGCGTCCGCGAACTGCCGCGGGTGGCAGCGGCTCAGAAATCCTTGCGCCGCAGTTTCCAGGTGATGTGGAGCAGGGGCAGGGCGCACCACGCCAGCAGGGCGGTGAGAGACAGCGTCATCCCGAGAGGGGTGCCGAAGAAGCGGGCGAAGACGGCGCCGGTGTAGCCCATGAGGGCGGAGATATCGAGCTTGAGCAGGATGAGGATGCGGGAGAGGTCGATGGGGTTGCCGAAGGTGGCGATGAGCGCGAAGCGTTCGAGCGGGTATTCGCTGAAGGAGACGAGGGCGATGAGGAAAAGCCCGTCGTAGAGCACGGCAAAGAAGAGCCAGGCGAGGATGGCGTAGCCGAAACCCTTCACGCGATTCTCGTGGGTGAGGGCGATGGCGAAGGCGAGGCCGACGAAGATGAAACTGAGCAGGACGCCGACACCGAGCAGAAGGAGAAACTCGAAAATGGCGGTGGAGCGGATGAGCCCGTAGGCGAGGAAGGGAAGCCCGAGGCCGACGACGAGGCTGAAGGAGAGGGCGAGGCTCAGGCCGAGGTATTGGCCGAGGATGATCGTGGTGCGCCGGATGGGCTGGGCGAGGAGCAGCTCGGTGAACTCGGAGGCGTTGTTGAACCAGGTGATGCCGAGGACCGTGCCGATCAGCGGGGTGAGGACGATGACGACGTTGAGCAGGGTGACGACGGCCCGGGAGAGATCGTTGTTGAGGAAGAGCAGGCCGGAGCCGAGGGCGAGGTAGAAGAGCAGGTAGACCGCGCTCCAGCGGCTGCGGTTGAGGTCGTGAAAGCTGTATTTGAGGACCTTGAGAATCATGCTGACGGCTGGTGTTCGCTGAGGATCGCGGCGATGGCGGTCTCGAGGGTGGCCTGGCCGGTGCGGTTGCGGATCTCGGTGAGGGTGCCCTGGAAATGGATCCTTCCTTCAAGGACAAAAATGACCTCATCAGCGATTTCTTCGGCGAGGCTCATGATGTGGGTGGTTACGATGATCGTGCGGCCGGCTTCGCGTTCGCGGGCGAGCAGTTCGCGCAGGCGGACGATGGAGACGGGGTCGAGGCCGGAAGTGGGTTCGTCGAGCAGGACGAGGTCGGCCTCGAACATGAAGGCGAGCACGAGGTTGACCTTCTGGCGGGTGCCGCCGGAGAGGTGGCCGAGCCGTTTGTCGAGGAAGGGCTCGATGCGGAAGTGGCGGATGAGGGCTTCGTCACGGGCGGGGCGTGCCCGCAGGTCGCGGATCATGCGGATGAGCTCGCGGACCGTGAGGTTGGCGGGGAAGTGGGCGATCTGTGGCAGGTAGCTGATGTTGTCGCGATATTTCCATTCGCCGACGACGGGCTCGCCGGCGATGCGGATGGAGCCGGCGTCCGGCACGACCATGCCGAGAATCGATTTGATCAAGGTGGTCTTTCCCGAGCCGTTGGGGCCGAGGACGGCGTGAATGCCGCCGCGGGGGATGCTCAGGTCCAGCGACTTGAGCACCTCGAGTCGCCCGAAGCGTTTCTGGAGCTTTTCGATCTCAATCATGGAGGGGCCGCATGCGGGGCTGGGGGTCGACGAGATTGTCGGGCGTGAAGACGGGAGAGACTTTTTCGGAAAAGTTGAGCAGGTCGATGAAGAGGCTGCGGAGCAGGACGAGGGCTTCGGGGGTGCGATTGACCACGTAGGCGAAAAGTTTCACGGGGCGGAAGGGGACGTCGCCGATGCCGTCGCGATCGAGGTCGTAGCCGGAGTAGGCGCTCCAGTAGTTGCCGGAGAAGCGGTTGTCGTTGAGGTGTCCGGCGTAGGCGAGGTCGAAGGCGTTGGCGAGGAAGTCGTTTTCGGTGAAGGTATTGGAGTAGGTGGCACCGAGAACCTTCACGGCCCAGCCGTTGCGGTGGAAGACGTTGCCGATGTAGCGGATGCGTGTGGCGCTGTCGATGTTGATGCCGATGGTGTTCTGCTCGAAGCGGTTGCCGGTGACCTCCGCGTCGTAGATTTCCTTGAGCAAGAGTCCATAGGAGGCGGAGCCCCAGTTGTGGGTGAAGCGGTTTTCGATCATGCGCAGGTCGCGCGAGAACATCACGGCGACACCCGCGCCGTTGCGGGTGAATTCGTTGTGCTGATACGTGTCGCGATTGGAGAACATGAAGTGCAGCCCGTAGCGCAGGTTGTCGTGGCTGCGATTGCCATGGATGAGGCTGTCGTCGACAAACTCGAGGTAGATGCCGTCGCGCAGGCCCGAGAGGGTGTTGCCCCGCACTTCGATGTTTGAGCAGTGCCACATGTGGATGCCATTGCCGGCGTAGGCTTCCTCCCTGGCCTGGCTGGAGATGTCGTTGTCCGCGATGAGTCCGTGATGGGACTTTTCCACGTGGACGCCGAAGAAGACGTTTTCGAGCCGGTTGTTCTCGATGCGAAAGTGCCGGGCGCGATGCAGGAGGATGGCGGCGTGTTCTTTGGTGTAGCTGACGCCGACGTTGCGGAGTGTCAGTCCGCGCACGGTGACCCCGTCCGCGCGAATGGTGAGGATGGCCCCTTCGTTGTCGCCATCGATTGTGGCGCCGGGAGAACCGGTGAGGGTGAGGGGCTTGTCGATGAGCAGATCGTGTTCGTGAAAGATGCGCGGCGGGACGAGGATCTCGTCGCCCGGAGCGGCCCGGGCGATGGCCTCCGCCACAGCCGCGGGGCCTCCGGGGGCATCGATGCGTATCTGTGCGGCCCCGGCCTGATGGACAGGAAGGAGCAGGCAGGCGCAGGCCAGGAGCCACGCGGAGCTGTGGAGGCAGCGGACCACGGCGGAAAGGGCACCGGAGGGCACCGAAGAGTCAACCGTCGTTTCCGGGATCGGCGCCGGCGGCAACGGCGGCTTCCGGACGGTGCCCCGCCCCGGCAAGGTGGCTGCGGAGCTGAGCCCAGTCGAACACTTCACCGGAGAATTGCGCCCGGGCCTCGGCGGCGGCGGCCTCCTTGAGCTTGAAGCGGTTGACCAGGTGGCGGAGCTGTTCGGAGTCGCGGGCGAGGTGGGCGCTCTGTTCGGCCGCGAGGGCGGAG